>CAZKYJ010000065.1:0-12302 GCA_964556355.1 uncultured Verrucomicrobiales bacterium
GAACGGCAAGTGCGGTTTCCAGGTGCCAAATGCAAGAAAGAAGGGCCGGTCCTTATGCTTCTCGACAAAAGCAATGGCCTCATCCGTGTAGAGCCGGGTCAATTCCGCGGGATCGGCAGGCCGTTTCACGACCTCTCCGTTGCGGAGAATCGGAACACCTTCTTCCCCGAAATACACCGTCTCCACCGGATCCAGGTTGGAGTACATCCCGAAATGGTAGTCAAATCCTTGGGCGAGGGGCACGAAAGGATTCAAGTCTCCCATGTGCCACTTTCCGACACAACCGGTTGCATACCCGTTTGCCCGGAACAACTCGGCCATGGTCACTTCATCGGGATGGATTCCCCGGTTGGAATCGGCCCTTTGCACCCAGGTCTCCATCCCGATCCGACGGGGATAGGCTCCTGTCAGGAGACCGGCTCGTGAAGGACTACAGATGGGTGCCGCGGCATAGTAATCCGTGAAGCGGATGCCTTCCTCGGCCAGCCGGTCGATCCTCGGCGTCTCGATCTCGGTGGCGCCATAGCACCCCAGATCATAGTAGCCCTGATCGTCGATGAAGATGATGATGACGTTTGGCTGTCGCTCTTCCTGGGCGAAGGCTGCCGACAAGGGCAGGACAAGGAATGCGAGTAGGAGCAGGTGGAGTCTCATCTTCGTATTGCTGAACGGTGGATTTCCCCGGTGCGAGCTGAATAGCGAATCTTACCTTTCTTCGCGGGGCATCTCGTCCTCGCCCAGTTCCCTCCGTCCCGCAAAGGGGCCGTAGGGTGCAATCTTCCGATAGCCCTCGCTGGCCTGCCAGGCTTCTTCCGCCGCTTCGTCGAAGTCCGGATTCCGCTTGGGCAGGCGGGCGCCGACTTCGTCGAAATAGCGAAACATCTCGTCGAACAGTTCGCGGTGGCGCTCGGGAAATTTGCCGGCGATGTTCGTCGTTTCAGCTTCGTCGTCCGCCAGATCGAACAACATCGGCAGGTCCGGCCTCTCGTAGAAGTGGACGACCTTGTCCGTTCCCGAAACGATCGCGGAATGCGGCATCGAAGTCCGATTGTGGGGATAGTGGAAATAGAGAAATCGCTCCCGGAATCCGAAGCTGGGCTTTTCGCTCCCATCCAGAAAATCCGCCAGCGAGACGCCATCGACTCCTCGCAGGCCCGCCGGATTCCCTCCCGCCCAATGGAAGAAAGTCGGCAGCAGATCGTAGTTCACCACGTTGGCATCGAACGATGAACCGGCCTCGATCCCCGGCCCGCGCACGATCAAGGGAACGCGAATCCCCCCCTGCCAAACCCACCATTTGTGGGCATGCATCGGCTGGGCAAGCCGCTGGGCGATCTGGAGTTCGCTGTGGCGATAGCCGTTGTCCGACATCAACACGACATAGGTGTTTTCCGCAATTCCCAGCTCGACGAGCTTGTCGAGTACGGCGCCGATGCGGCCATCAAGGTCTTCCGCCATGCCGAACCATACCGCCGGATCCTCTCCAATTCTGACAGTGTCGGGGTGTTTGTTATTCTCCCGGTACCAGGTCTGCACGAGCGGATGTTGCGCGTACTTCTGGCGGGTCTCCGGCAGGCATTCCGACCCGGCGTGCATCGCGTAGTGAGAAATCTGGAGATAGAACGGTTGGCTCGCGCCGGCCTGCTTCTCCATGAAATCCAGCGCCCGCCGGGTAACGCTGAACATCAATTTCGGGTCGCTGAAGCCATCGGGCAACCGCTTCGGCTTCGGCTGGCCTTCCTCCAGCCGGGTGTTCAGCGTGTTGCCCGGTTTGTTGTCGGTGTCGCCATCGTGGGCGATGTAGCCTTCGTCCGACGGATCGCCCCGCAGGTGCCACTTTCCAAAATGCGCGCTCACATAACCGAGTGGCTTCAGTGCTTCCGGGATGGTCACCGCATGAGGTCGGATGGTTTCATCAGCGATACAGGAAACCACCGGTAGCCCCCTGGAGTTCTTTTCGTCGTAGTAGTCCTGTCCCCGGGCGTTCAGGTAAACGGTGAATCCGTTGCGAGGCGATGATTGCCCGGTTTGCAAGCAGACCCGCGACGGGGAGCACTGCGGGGAGGCGTAGGCGTTGCGGAACTTCACCCCCTCCCGCGCCAGCTTCTCCACATTCGGCATCTCCACCACGGGCATCCTCGAGTTCGGCATCACGTCGTCCATCGCGACCGGCGTGCCGTTCCACGCCCAGTCGTCGATGAACAGCATGACGATGTTCGGCTTCTCGGAAGCCGTCGCGAGAACCGGGGCGACAAGCAGGATAGTGGTGACAAGAGCGAGTCGTCTCGTCACCCCGCTTCGTTGAAGTAGAAGTTTCATTTCCGCGATTGGCATCGATTTAGATCTAGGCATACAGATTTCGTTCTCAAGGAACACCCAATCGGTTGGGAAAACGGCTCATCAAGCAACCGTCCCGATCGGCCGTCCGGAGCCGAAATCGCCAACCGCGACGTAGACCCAGCCGTCGATGCCGACGTGAGATGGCTCGATCGCAAGAGAGTATAAAGTGACGGGAATCTCATCGAGACTTTCAGTCCTTTCCTCTGGCTACCGGCGGCAAAGGAATCGCTGCCTCCGACGCGTTTGGAAGGGCGTTGCGAAGCTGCTCAATAACCGGCGCGTACTCCGGGTTGTCTATCTGGTTGATCCATTCGCGGGGATCGCTGCGGGTGTCGTAGAATTCTTCTTCGCCTACGCAATAGCGGGTATACCGCCCCACCTCATTGCGGATGCTGAGAAAGGCGCGCCCGGGGCTGCGTTTATTGCACAGCCCGGTGATGGCGGTGCTTTGCCATTCTGCCATTGGGTTATTCAGCAAAGGCGTCAGGGACCGGCCATCGAGGTAGGCGGGAGGCTCGAGATCGCACAACTCGGCCAGGGTCGGATAGATGTCCTGGAGGGAGACATAGCGTTCGCTCACGCCTCCGGCAGGCGTCATTCCCGGCACCCGAAACATCATCAGACAATGGGTGGCTTCTTCCCAGAGCGTGGCTTTCTGCCAGTGGTGCTTCTCGCCGAGGTGAAACCCGTGATCCGTCAGGAACACGACGATGGTATCGTCCTTGTGAGGACTCGCTTCCAGTGCATTGAGGACCCGTCCCATCTGGGCATCCACATAGGCGGTGGTTGCGAGGTAGGCCCGGACGGCTTCCTGGTGGAGGCCTGCTTGCAATACGCTATCGACAAAGCGGCTTTTGCCTGAGGTCAACGCACGGCCGGATGGTGGTATGTCGTCGAGATCGTTTTCCAGTAGCTCCGGAACCGGGAGATCTTCCAGCGGAAACTGATCGAAATACTTCTGCGGCACATACCAGGGCATGTGGGGATTGAAGGTGCCATAGGCGATGAAGAAAGGAGCGTCGTGTTCTTGTTGGAGCCGGGCGATTAGTGCGTCGGCGTTCAAACTGTCATTCATCTCGTTTTCGGCGAAATGGATAGGGCCCCAATCCTGTTCGCCTTTCCCGACCGAAATCAGAGGCGCACCCGGAGGTGCCGGGTCGCGTTTGTGGCCGATCTTTTCATCCCAATGGGCTTTCTGATCCCAGCCATGGGTGATCTTCCCGTATCCCGCAGTAGTGTAGCCGCCTTTCTTGAACAGTCCCGCGAGGGACAAGGCCTCCGCGAGCGGCTCACTTTTCTCCACCTGCAGCGCGTTGTGATAGTGCCCCGAATTCCATGGGCTAACGCCTGAAAAGTAGGCGGTGCGCGACGGGGAGCAAACCGGGCTGGCCGTGTAGGCATTTTTAAAAAGGACGCCGCTCCCCGCCAGTTTGGTGAGGTTGGGAGCGACCACGTTTCCGGAATAGCGGTTCGGGTCGCCCAGCATCCAGCTGTTCAAATCGTCTGCAACCAGGAACAAGACGTTCCGGGGCTGCTGTTCTGAGGAGTTCGCCGCAAGTACCGGGAGGCCACAGAAGGCCCAGAGGATGGTGGTAAGAACCATTTCTAGATTCGGCTTTTTGATCACGGGGGCCGTTCTCATTGAGGTGTCACTTTGGTTCTTCCGTCACTCCCACGGATTCATTCATCATTGTCATTCTCCCCTTCGACCTTTTCGTAATGGTCAGGAAGCTCGGCCACCCATTTCCGGAGCCTGCTCGACAGCTTGGAGGCAATGTCAGGATGCTCACCAGCCACATTCCGGCTTTCGGCTGGATCGGTGGCGAGGTCGTAGAGTTCCCTACCCGCGCCGTCACGCTTTCGCTTCATGTGCATCTTCCATTGGCCATCCCGCATGACAGGCGTGCTGCCCGGGGCGCTGGTTTTCCAGAACAACGGTTTGCTCCGCTCGCGATTCGCACCCAGCCAGATGTCCGAACAGTCCTCGCCATCGAGTCCGGTTGGCAGATCTTCGATTCCGGCGAAGGCGGACAGAGTGGGCAGCCAGTCGATGAAGGAGCAAACGCTGGTCGAATCGACACGCCCGGCCCTCACCTGACCGGGCCACCGAACGATGAAGGGGACGCGCAGGCCTCCTTCGTGGTGGGAATGTTTTCCGCCGCGCAGAGGGCCGGCGTAACCGAGCATGTTGTTTGAGAACTTCCGTGCGCCCTGTTTGGCGAGGATGACCGGTGCGGGGCCATGGTCGCTCGAGAAGACAACGATGGTGTTGTCTTTCAGCCCCAGTTCTTTGATCGTTTGTAGGACGCGGCCCACGTTTCGGTCGAGTTGATACACGTCGCCAAGGTATTGGCGCATCGACGCGTCCAGATCGCCTCCGATTTGTTGACAGTCGTCGAGCTTGTGCTGCATGCTCTGGGAGAATTCGCGCCGGTCGACGGTCACATCGTCGAACACAGACGCCAACCCGCTCGGAGCGTTGACGGGGAAATGGGTCGCGTGGCCCCAGATGTTGACGTAGAAAGGCGCGTCCTTGTTCTCCTGGATGAAATCGATCGCAGCCGAATAGAGATCGTCGTCGCGGCCGACGGAGCGGTCGCGGCTCTTGCCGATGATCTCCACCTGATCGATCCCGTAGGTGCCGTCGACTGGTTCCGGGCCGATATGCCATTTACCGAAATGCCCCGTCCTGTAGCCCCGCTCGTTCAGCAACTCAGTGATGGTCACCCGATCGGCGAATCCGAAGTCCGCCGCATACTTGGGGAACCGGGCTGGAAATCGTCCCGTCATCAATCCAGTGCGGCTAGGGTTGCAGGTGACTCCCGTCACGTAGAATTGCGTGAAGCGCGTTCCTTCTTCGGCCAATTGGTCGAGATGAGGCGTTCTGGCATAGGGATGCCCGTAGCAACCAAGATCCCCATAGCCGAGATCGTCGGCGAACATCAAAACGATGTTGGGCATGTCTCCGGACACGGCGGTCGTCGGGTTGCCGCCAACGACGAGCGTGGCCAGGGCGAGAAAGGTAAGAGCTTTCATTGCTTCTTTCAGATCATCTGGTTCGGCGGACGAGCATCTCAATCGCAGGGGGCTACTTGCCGACTTCGGATGCCGACACGACGCGAATCTCCAAGTCATTGAACAACTCGTTCGCAGCAAATCTCCCCGCCCGGGTATCCTTGTCGCTCGTCCATAGGGGCGTCGTGCTGCCGTCAGCGTGGCGGATGCGCAAGTTATCGAGATAGACCGTAAAGGTGCCGGGCGTGCCGCCGCTGAACACGACGCCGTGCTTGCCCAACGGACCGGGCGCTGTGCTAGACAGACCGATGATGCGGTGTTCCCAGACGCTTTTTCCATCAGCGATGCCCGGGCCGGTGATCTGGTCACGACCGAACTGATCAATGCCGGTGCCGACTTTGAAGAGTGGGCCGAACGGTTTGGTGTGGTTGCCTTCGAGGGTGGAGTAATAAGGACGTCGCCGCGGCTGTTCCGGCGAGAACGCGATATCGAACTCAACCCAGTCGGTGGCGTATTGAGGCGCGCCCCAATTCGCTACATTGATGGCAAGCCGGTCCTTCGGCTTCGCCTTTTCAGAGATGGTCACCGTGACGGCGAGCGCATCTCCTTCCGGAGCAGCGGGCGCATGATACTTCGCAGGTGCCGGACGATGGCCGAGTGCCAGATCGAGTGAATCTGCCCACTCGTCCATTTCCTTGGCGAGTGACTGAACGATCTCCGGATGCGCTGCTGCGACGTTGGTGGCCTCGGTTTCGTCCTTCCGGATATCGTAGAGTTCATACCGGTCGAAAAAGCGGTGCAGTTTCCAGCGCGACGTGCGAAGGGCGTCTTCTTCGCGCCAGACAAAGTAGTAGCTTTCGACCGGGCTCGGTTGGTTTTCGCGCAGGGCAGGCCAACAGTTTCTTCCATCCAACGGCCGCGTTTTCGGCATCGTCGAACCGGTCATCGCTATCAGCGTCGGGAACATGTCCAAGGCGCCGCAGAGGCCGTCCCACTGCCGGCCGCCAACGAGCCCGCCTTTCGGCCAGCGGACAACCGTGGGCAAACGCACGCCGCCTTCGTAGATCGTATGCTTGTGGCCGCGCAATGGGAGGCTGCTGCCGGCCTCCATGGCACCGTTGTCGCTGGTGAAAACGAGAATCGTATTGTCGGCGAGGCCGTGATTCTCCAACTCGGCAACGATGGCGCCGACGTTCTGATCGAGCGCGCGAAGCATGGCCGCGTGGAGGTGTTTTTCCTTTGCGGTCGTCTTCTCGCTTGCGGCAGGGAGCTTCGCGGCGAAGCGAGGATCGATCGCGTCGAGGTCATCCCTCTTGGCTTGGAGCGGCGCGTGGGCGATCTGGAACGGCACATAGCAGAAGAACGGCTGGTCGCCTCTCTCCCGGATGAACTCGATGGCGTGCCGCGTGACCAGGTCGTCGGTGTAGCCTTCCTCCCGGGGTCGAAAGTCGAGGTTGTGCCACCAACTCACCGGACCCGCACCCTTCACGGTGCGGCGGGTGAAGTGGTCCGGCCCTCCCCCGTAGTAGACCTTAGCCTCGTCAAAGCCGTGGGCGTTAGCACCATGGCCGCCTCTGAGTGTTTTGTTCGGCATGTGCTCAAAGGCCTCGGTAAAATGGGCGCGGAACTCTGGCGTGTCCGGGTCGCTGCCGTTATGCCACTTGCCGAAGATGCCGGTGCGGTAGCCGTTGAGCTTGAAGCCCTCGGCGATGGTCGTCTCCTCCAGCTCTAGCTCGCCGCCCACCTCCGGCCCGGTTCCCACGCGGATGGGATGGCGTCCGGTCAACAGCATGGCACGGGTCGGCGAACAGACGCACCATCCCATGAACTGGGTCAGCTCCACGCCTTCGGAGAACAGTCGGTCAATGTTCGGAGTTGCGACCCAGCCACCATGGGCGCTCAAGTCGCCCCAGCCGACATCATCAGAGAGCAGGTAGACGACATTGGGCTTCTCCGCGGCCTCAGCTTGATGAAGAGACAGCGAGAAGAGAATGAACCAGAGACATCGACGGTGAGAATGGATCACGGCAGGGGTGGGTGGTTCGATAGGTGTCGATTCAGCCTTCGAGTGTCCGGGTGAGGACAAGCCCCGCGCGCACAGCATCGAGGTAATGTTCGGATGCTGGTTGCGAAGGATCCGCATTGGCCGCGGCCAGGGAGATGACCAGGCTGCGAGTCCCGGGTGGAACTTCGAGCATGACGCGGATTTTCTTCCAGCCTTGTTCGCCCGGTTCCGTCACCACATTGCGCCCGGTGTGTTGGAGGACCGTATCGAAGAGCGCCGCTTCGTCGTTCCAGATCGGACGCACGTCCGAAGGAGGCTGGTGGAATGCGGCCAAACGAATCTGGTACTGCGTCGGGATCGCCGGATCGGCGGCAGCGAATGCGGCGACGACCTCCAGGTGGCGAGTTTGGCCCGCCTCCGGCGGAGGTTGGTCGGCGAGGTCGATGATTCGTCGAGCGTAGGCAAACTTCCGCGTCGATACGGGCGTGAGTTCAATCATGCGATCGCCTCTGAATGGCTCTATTCCCAGCTCCGGTGGTGCCGATCTCATGTCTCCGAACCACTCTCCCGCCCGGGTTGGGAATCGGCGGCTCAGCGGCATCCCCTCCTCTTCGAAACTTTCAGAAAACAGGTTCACTTTCTCCCGTGCCAGTCCTTTGGCTGAGGGTACGGCATAAGCCCAGACCATGGTGGCACCGAACATTCCAAATACTAGGCCGGCCGCCGCAGCGGTCAGTGCAGGCCATTGAAACGGACGAGAGAAGCCAGCCGAGGCCGACCCGGTTTGTCCCATGGCTGCCTTGAGAGAAACCTGTTGAAGTGCCTGCTCCAGCAGACCATGGATGGTGGCCGCTTCCCAGTAGCGCGCCCTGGCATCAGCAGACCCTTCGATCAATCTGCTGAGTTTCGCCGCCTCGTTCGCGCTCAAACGGCCGTCGAGATAAGCTTCGATCAGGTCATTGAGATCTCTATTCTTCATGGCGAATGGGCTTTTCGAAGTTCAGATGCGACGCAATCCCGCAGGAAACCACGCGCCTTCGTCAGGGCCACGCGCACGGCGGTGGATGTCATCCCGGCGGCCTCGGCCATTTCCTCGGAACTCTGGCGGTTGGAATAGCGGCGCCAGAGGAGATCGCGGAGCTTTGGAGTGAGTCGTTGAACGCAGTTTTCCAGCACGCGTTCACGTTCGTTCATGATATCCGGATCCGGTGCGTCCTCGGTCAGCGCGACGATAGCGGCCTCGCTTAGCACCGTGGCACGTTTGCGTTGCCTCAGGTTTTCCAGCACCTTCAGGCGGGCGATGCCACAGACCCAGGCCACGAAATTGGTCCCCGGCTCAAAGACGTCGGCCTTGCGCGTGACGGTGAGGAAGGTCTCCTGCATGACATCGTCTGCATCCGCCAAGGAAGGCTGCAACGCCCGCACGAAGGCGCGAATCGTCCCTTGGTGCCGCACGAAGAGCAACTGGACCTGCTCCCTGGCCCCGGTTGGGGTGTTGCCGGAATTCGGATCGGACATCGAGTATAACGACACGGGCTCGCGGTTTGTTTCCAGAGAATTCTGAATTTCCCGCGAGGCGCCCCTGCACGCGCCTGTTGGCGAAGCTCGAGAACCAGCGCCCCAGCTGCTTGCCCGCCTTCTGTCCCGCCGATGCCCAGTCGCGAAGTGCCCATTTGTAGCTTGTTCTTCCGGTTCTCCACGTGCCCGCGCGCGGCGGTCGTCCTCGGAGATGGTCTGGCCGGCACCGATTTTACCCCATCCCTGCTCCTCGCCCCCACCGCAGAACTCGACCGCGGCTTTGTTGACCCTCCGGGCTTGAAACAGGAAGGGCTCTTGTTTTCAGCAATTATCGATCGGGATGACGTCCCTCATCTTCTTTTCTTCCTTCCCAAGGAGCGGACGCCGTTTCGGAGCCCCGCAAGCCGATTTCGTATGCGCTGTCCGGGCTAGCAGTTGAGCGTCGCCAGCAGCCCGTCACGCAGTCGCTCCGCGAGGATCTTGCCGATCACGATGCGGTGCTGGAGGCCGAGGCAGAGGGTTCCGTACTGGGTCTCGATCGGCAACACTGTCAGCATCTCATTCGTGCCAACCTCCATCTGGAGGAGCCCCGAAGCCGATCCGGCGTTCGCCACATGCCCCGCCGCACGCTGCGACGCATCGGCCAAGAGCAGCGCGGCGGCGAGCAGGTCCGGGTTCGTCTCCTGCTCGTTGAGAGGGTAGCCTTGGGAATCGATCACGAAGACGGTGGCCCCGCCCGCACAACGGGACGCCCAGGCAGCGAAGGCACCGAGCCTGACGCTGAGCGGTCCATCGGGGATCTCGAGCTGCTCGATCGACTCCGTCCCCTGCCCCTGTGGAGGTGGATTACTGACCGATAGCTCGACGCCCGGCGCCAGGAGCCCGCTGCTCCGGGCCAGCGCCTTGATCCTCTCCAGCTTGTTGCGGACGCGGTTCGCCTCCTCCTCCCGGGGATACTCGGCAACGGCGGCAGGTCGCGCCCTCAGCCCTCGCCCATCCTGGCGTCCTCCCTCGGGCAGGCGACCCGGGGCACCGGCCGGCCGGGAGGTTGCCAGCGGGTCCGTGCCGTCGTCATCGGGGCAGAGATCCCGGGCGAGCGCGGCGACCGCCCCGGCGTCAATCCATGAGGCGAGTGAACTCATTGGCCTCCTCACTTGTTCCCTGCTCCAATTTCATCTTCGTTTCCAGCTCCGCCGCCAGTTGCTCGAAGACCAGCGCCGCGGCGGGAGGGTTCTTGAAGAGGAGCCCCAGCGGAACCCCGACGCCACTCGCCTTGAGGAAGGCCGCGTCTCTCGGGACGACGGCCTCCAAGAGGAGCTGGGACGGGATGATATTGCGCAGCTCTCGCGCCACCTCGACGCTCTCCGCCTGGTCGCTCTGCACCATGGTCAAGACGATGCCCGCCACCTTCAGCTTCTTCCCCTGCTTCCTCAGCTCCTGCACCGCCTGCAGGATCTGCGGGATCGAGCGGATCCCCAAGGGCTCGGCCTGCTGCGGGATGAGGACGTAGTCGCAAACCCGCATGGCATCGGCCGAATAGTCGGTCAGTCCCGCCGCGGTATCGACGATGATCACGTCGAAACCCCGCTTTTCCACGGCTCCCAGCACCCCCTTGAGCGCGTCCTCGCCGTTCATCGAGGACGGCTGCAGGGTAAAAAAACTGTGGTTCTGCCCCGAAGTCAGCACCTTCAGTTCCGGGAGCCGCGTCGAGAGGATCAGGCTGGCCGCGTCCTTCGCCTCGTTCACCGCATCGTAGAATCCCAGGCACGTCCGCGCCTTCTCCGAAAGCGAAAGGCCGACGGATCCTTGCGGGTCGGTGTCGATGAGCAGCGTCCTCCACCCCCGCTTCGCCAGTGAGTAGGCAAGGTTGACCGCGACGGTCGTCTTTCCGACGCCGCCCTTCTGGCTACAAATCGCTAAGGTGACCACAGTGCGCCCACCTTATACGCGTACCCGGCAGACCATCAACTTTTCCTAACGGATTGTCTGAACTTCAATTCCGCCCACCCGGCGGAAATCCGCGGACACTCGCCAGCTTCGTCCACGGCCGGGGGTTGCCTAGGACTCCAAACCGAACGGCAGCCGTTGGAGAAAGTCACGGAGCTCGGTTCCCGGCGACCGATCGCGCCGGACGAGGATCGCGAGCGTGCGCGCGAGGCGCGGTCGGAAGGGCAGCGCCAAAAAATGCCGCTGGCGCCGGTAGATCGCCAGGGCGCGGTTGGGCACGATGGCGACTCCCAGCCCCAGCGCAACCAGGTTGATGGTGAGATCAAAACTGTCGACGCGCGGGAGGCGATCGACGAATGCCCCATCGAAGCGATCGGCTGCGATGGATAGCGGCGGCTAGCGATCCGCCTCGTAGTAGCCCCTCAGGTAGCCGCTGGCCTGGGGGCGGATCGCATCGGAGCGGAGGCTGCCATCGGCGAGTTCGCAGGCGACACCGAGCGGCGTCTTGCCCGGTCGCGCCTCGAGCGTGTAGCGCCCTTCGCCCCAGTGGTTTCCCAGCGCCACGAGATCGAACCGGGCCGGCGTCCCGGCGGCATCCGTTGCCACGCTCCCTCGGAGTGCGACCTCGTAGCCTCGCTCGCCATCAGCCGTTTCCAGGTGGGCACTGCCCTCGAGGCGGTAGCTTCCCGCCCGACCCGTCGGATGGATCGTGAGTCCGTGCCCCCGGACCTCGTCGAGTTTCCAGAACGGGGGCTCGCCCCGCGTGTTGTCGACGAGATGGAAGCGAACCAGGCGCAGCGCGAGAGCGGCGGGTACCGCGCCCCCTCCCGACTCCGCGATTTCCTTTAGCGCCTGCCATTCTTCGGCCTGAATCCTGACGTGGTCGAAGGCGGAAAAGTGACCGCCCGGGTGATCGACATCCTCGTCCGCACAGGCAACGAGGCCAGTCGGGCTGCCAGCTTCGGCCTTGAGCGAGCGGGTGAAGCTGCGAAGCACGAGCCCTCCCTCCGGCGGTTGGGCGGTGTAGCGGGGGTCTTCGGCCTCGTCGGCGACGGTGAGCGATTGCGGTTTCCGCTCGTCGGCGGGCAGCGCCTCCCACTCGGCGAGAGCCTTGTTGATGAACGCGAGGCGGCGCTCCGCGCTCCGGTTGTTGTTGAATCCCAACAGTTTTCCCGACGCCGTGAAAATGTAGTGCCCCTGGCGGGTTCTTCCGCCTTCTCCTTTGCGGGGGCCCTGGTTGGCAACATCCCGGAAAAAGGTTCCGGTCGCGTCCTCACGGCGCCGGTTGTACCAGTCGTTCGCCGCCACTGGAACGAACTTCTCTTGCAGCAGCGTGATGATCTCGGGATTCGAAAAGCTCGACACACGGTCGGCGACGCCATTGTTTCACGTACACCCCAGCGGGTGCCCGTCCATCTCCCAGAGGTAGACCGGCTTGCCGGCGGCCGCCGCCTCCTCCCGAGCCGTCGCGATGTCC
>CAZKYJ010000066.1:0-12271 GCA_964556355.1 uncultured Verrucomicrobiales bacterium
CCGGGTGCCCGTCCCCGGTGGCGTAACCGTTGCGGGGTAAGGCGCGCCGCAGGAATCTCTTGCCAGTGCCCTAGCGACCCGCCACCTCCGATGGGGTTCCGGTCGTCTTGAGATAGGCCGCGATATCGGCGATGTCCTGTGCGGTGAGCGCCAGCGACTGCGGTTCGAACATGAGGGAACGTCCGAGTTTCTCCTTCGCCCTGACCCGCTTTTTCGGGATCGTCTGGGTGAGCCCGCTTGTCGATTTGACGATGAGAGGATCGCCGTCAGCGACGATGAGACCGTGGATCTCCGTACCGTCGTCGAGGGTGATCGCGTAACCGTCGTAGCCGTGGGAGATATCCTGCGAGGGATTGAGGATCGCCGAAACGATGACCTCGGTCGTCTGCGTCCGCCCGAAGTCCGTGAGAGCCGGACCGTACTCGATGCCGGTGTCCTCGATCTGGTGGCACATGATGCAGCGGGCAGCCGCGACCTTGCCGCGGGCGGCATCGCCTCCGAGCTGGGCGATCTCGGAGGCGGACGGGAGGCCGGACTCAGGTAGTTCTTTCGGATCGGGCACGGTGACGGAGACAAGCTCGATCTTGTCCGGATTGTAGACGCCCATCTCCTCCATTTTCGCGAGCACGCCGAAGTCATTCCAGTGGTTGTTGTGGCGGTTGAAGAGCCACCAGACCTGCTTGTCACGAAGTGGGTCTTGGGCGTTGCCCGCCGCGGTCAGCAGGGCGTCGGCGGCCGCTTCGGTCGGGATGAATGCGAGCGTATCGATGGCCAGCTTGCGCGCATCGGGCGAGATCTTGCCGACGGCCATCGCGCGGGCCTTGACCGCGGGAACCGACTCCGGGACGTGCAGGCGCCACGCGAGCCAGCCGAAGGAATCCGACCACTTGAGGGGATCGGACGCACCGAGCCGGGGCAGGATCGCCGCGTAGACCTGCGACTCTTTGCCGGTGGCACCGGTACCGAAGGCCTCGAGGTAGGCGCGGTCTTGGCCGTCGAACCCTTCGGCGATCACGGCGAGCACCGGCACGGCGAGCTCCAGGGACTGGTCGCGCATCGAAAGCGCGACCTCGCGGCGGACGGCGGGCGAGACGTCACCGGCTTTGCCCTTGGCCAGCCAATCCAGGCCCTCGGCATCGCCCGCATCCTCGAGCACCCGCCGGAGCGCGCGGTAGGCGACGATGCGGAACAGGGCGTCATCGGCATCGAGCAGAGGTTTCACCTTGGCGATCCCGGCGGAGCCGAGCTTCGAGAGGAGCCAGACAGCGCGGGCGCGAAGGTAGAGATCGGGATCGTCGAGCAGCGCCGCGACGGCGGGAACGGCCGGTTCTCCCCGCTCGGCCAAGCGGGTAAAGCCGAGGTTGCGCACGTTGACGGCCGGGCTCTTGAGAGCGGTGATCTGCCCCTCGATCGTCGCGAGATCGAACTGCGGGTTGTCCGGCGTAAATCCCTTCGGGGCGATCCGGTAGATACTGCCGGAGAGCGTGTCGTCGAGATCCTGGTGGCCGCCGACCCTCGCATCGTACCAATCGGAAACATAGATGGCACCGTCGGCTCCCACGACCACGTCCGACGGTCGAAAGAGCGTTTTCACGTCGTCGTTGCGGACGCTGTTGGAGCCTCCCAAGAAATCCGATCCGGCGAACTCGCCCTCGGCATTGGTGGTCACGAAGTCGGTGCGGGGGAGGCGGTATCCGGCGCCGTCCGGCTCGGGATGGTAACCGAAGACGACGTTGCGCCCGGCCTCGCAGGAGAGGAGGAGGCCGGCGAAGGAATCGCCGAGCGCCCCGTTCTCGTAGAAGGCGACCCCGGTGGGCGATCCCCCTCCATAGACATCACCCGAGGGCATGGTGCCCGGGTCGTCCTGACGCCACTCGGCCGTGGGCACGTCCTGCCACGGCCGTTTGTCCGCCTGCCATGAGCGGCTACCATCGAATGAAGAGAATCCGGCATTCCCGAACTCCTGCACGAATGACACGCGACAGGCCGGCGGATCGTCGTTGTCATTCTGGAACACGTCGCCGAACGAGGTGACGGTCTGCTCGTAGCTGTTGCGGTAGTTGTGGCCGATGATGCGTACCCCCGTGCCATCCGGGTTCATGCGGGCGGTGAATCCGCCCACGTAGACGTGGCCGTCGTCACTCGGCTTCCCCGCGTAGTTTTGCCGTTCGTAGGCACCGCTGATGCGGAACGTCTGGCCCGATTTGTCAGTGAAGAGGCCGCCACAGTTCCCCGCGTTCCAATACCACTGGCCGTCAGGTCCCGCGGTCACCGAGTGCAAGGTGTGGTCGTGCTGGGGATTGTTGAATCCGTCGAGCAAAACCTCACGCGTATCGACCGACGGGTCAAAGCGGAGATCCCGATCGACGTCGGTGTAGATCACCATGCTCGGGGTCATCGAAACGACGATTTTGTTATCGAGCACGGCGACTCCGAGGGGCGCGTTGAGAAACTTTTCCTGGACGAAAACGTGGCTGCTGTCGGCCGCGCCATCGCCGTCGGTGTCCTCCAGGACGACGATGCGGTCGCCCTCCGGTTGGCGGTCACCGTGGCGCCGGTAGTTGACGCCCTCCGCCACCCAGATGCGTCCGTCCTTGTCCACGTCGATGTTTGTCGGGTTGCGGAGCATGGGCGAGCTCGCCCAGAGCGAGACCTCCAATCCCTCGGGAACGGTGAAGTATTCGACGGGCACCATGTTTTCGGCGCCGAGCGACAAGCAGCTCGCAGCAATGGCCGCGAAGCCTGTAAAAATGAAAGGATGGGCGGGTTTCATCGAGATGGGAGCGGGGCGGGTGCAGCCCCTCCCCAAAACGGAGCGTCCCCCGCCCAACTGTCAAACGCCGGGGTCAAACTCCCACTGAACCCCACAAGGACGGCGGGTACTCCCCCTCGGCGACGAGCCTTGCCAGCGACGCCACCACCGCCGCCCGGTCCTCCCGGTAGGTCACACCGAACCACTCACCATCCGAGCGGAGCACGGTGATGCGGGCCGTCCCGTCGGCGATCAGCCGATCGACCGCCGTGGGGATATAGAATTCCTTCTTCAACGGATCGCCGCCCCCGCGGAGAAACTCACCAAACCCCTCCATCATCTGTGGAAATGCCGCCGGGGTAAATCCCCAAAAATTCATCGATGCCACCTCGTCGCCGACCAGGTCACGTTCGGCACCGGGTGCCTCGTTGCGTGCGCCGCCGGAGGCCGCGACGATGGCGGTCAGCTCCTCCACGCTCTGCAAGTAGCCGTCGTCGTCGGCGACGCAGATCCCCCTCGCCACGCTTCCGTGATCCGACAGCGTGTTCCGCAAGGTGAACCCCACCATCGCGTAGTCATCGACGCCGTCGCCCGCGCCGGGTCTCCGAAAAAACGCGGCAATCTGAGCAAACGCGTCGCGGCCGTAGAAGTCGTCGGCGTTGAGCACGGCAAAGGGGGAATCGACCACCGTCCGCGCAGCCAAAACCGCGTGCGCCGTGCCCCACGGTTTCTCGCGCCCGTCGGGGAGCGGGAAGCCAACTGGCACGTCGCCCAGCTTTTGGAAAGCGAAATCGACTGCGATCCTCTCCGCGAACTTCGCGCTCACCTTCTCGGCGAACTCGTGTCGCATTTCCTCGCGGATTACGAAAACGACCCGATCGAAGCCGGCTCGGATCGCATCGTACACCGAGTAGTCGAGGATCGTCTCCCCGCCGGGACCAACCGAATCCATCTGTTTCAGGCCGCCGTAGCGGCTCCCCATTCCCGCCGCCAACACGACTAGAGTCATTTCTGCCATACAGTGCCCAGTGAGGCACTGTCGCCCCCGCCGCGCCACCAAAAAAGTCATCGGGCGACCATCGGCCAGCACCCGGCATCCCCCCGCTGGGGCACGATCTTCTCCCGACCGGTTGCGAGACCGTCGATTCCCGTCTCTCAGTCTGGTTCATGCCGCCATGCCGCTGATCGGAGAAACCACATTTTCGGCGATTGATTTCGAATCGGCCGGAACGGCGCGTGGGGCGACCGACGTCCCGATCCAGGTGGGGATCGCCGTCCTCCTGCCCGGAGGAACAATTCCCCGCAACGAACTTTTCGTCAGCTACATCGCCACCGACCGTCCTGTCACCTGGGCGGCGCAAAAAGTGCACGGGATCTCAACCGACGACCTCCGGGACGCCCCACCGTTTACCGGGCTTTGGCCGACGATCCGCGAAATGCTCGGTCGCCGCGCGGTCGTCGCCCATGGTGCCGCCACCGAAAAGCGCTTTCTGCGAACTTTCCCGTTCCACGGTTTCGGCCCGTGGATCGATACCCTTTCCCTCGCACGCGCGGCCTATCCCGGACTCGGCGACTACAGCCTCGGCAATGTCTGCCAGCGGCTCCAGATCGTCCCAGCGATCCGCGATCTCTGCCCTGACCGGGACTGGCACGACGCACTCTTCGATTCCGTCGCCTCGCTCGTCGTGTTGCGCCACACCATCGAGACCGCAGCGATTCAGCACCACCCTCTCGAGAGCATCGTCCATCCCAGCGGGCCGTAGGAGCGCGTCAGCGCCTCGTACCGTATCAATTCTGATAGTTTTCGCTTGATTGCCCATTATAATGCCATAATAATCTGGCAAGAATATGGCGCGCCCTAAGAATAATGTGGAATCTGTCCAAGTGACGATTGCCGCGACGAAGAAAGTTCGCGCCTACCTCGAGCTCCTCACCGAGGACGGTCTCCACGGAAAAAGTGTTGCCGAAACCGCCTACATCTTGGTCACGGAACGGATCAAAGAGCTTGTCCGCAGCGGACATCTCCCCCCGTCGTCCGAGATCCAAACCGACGATTGATCACACTCTTACCCCCCCATCACCAGCCCGAACCATCGCTCGCACCAGCCATGATCCTCCCCATACTTGAAGAAGGCGGAATCGCCACCCGGTCAACCCAATCAGGTTCCGCCACCCCGGCCGCCGACTCCAACGCGACATCGCTCGATTGCGTATCCGAGGCCCAGCTTCGCCGACTTGCTCGCGACATCGTCATCCACAGCCCCAACCTGGCGGCCTTTCTGACCACCGGTAGGTTCGGGAAAAGCGGGCTCTAGCGGATCAGCTCTTCAAATACCTGTTCCAATTGCTCCTCCCGGGTCGCCGCAGGCTGAGACGGGGGCGCCGTCGGAGGTGACGCTGGCACCAGACTCTGACCTGGATCGAGCATGATCGGATTGCCCGGCGCGGAACTTCCCCGCTGAACTCCGGGAGCAACACTGCTTTCTGACTCCAACAACCGTCCCTTAGCCCGCTCTTGGAGTTCGGCTCGGATCTTGTCGGCCAGATCATCCTGCGGCTCGTCCACCGTACCCGAAAGGGTCATCTCTGACCAGGCGAACCCGTCCTCCCGGAGGCTGAAGAGCTCGGGGATTCCGCCTAGCTCGAGGAATGACGCCTCGGGAATCCCCACGTTCACCTCCCCACTCAGCTCGCGCTCTCTGCCGACCCGGATCTCCCCGCGCAACCGAACGAGCCCCGGACGATGGGCATCAAAATCCGAGATCGTGATCGCGCCACCGATGTGGCTGAATTTTCCGGAAATGCGCTGGAATTCCACGTAGTTGAATTCCGGCGCCGCCACGTAGACGGCCAACGAATCGAAAACGGGAAGATCGCTCACCCCGAGCTTGTCGATCGTAAAATCTCCCTGCACCTCATGCACCTCGCCAGGCGCGAAGGTCATCGAGTAGTCGAACGTGGCGTTGACCGCTCCGATGATCCGCTGCTTCCAGTAGTCGGCGAGGATTTCGCCGAGGCTGACATCCTGAACTGTGCCGTGGAACTTCGCCTGACCGGATGGACGCAGGTCGACGGTTCCGAGGAGAGCGATCTCGCCCCCTCTCCCCGCGGTGAGCCGGGAGCGCTCGATGACGAGATCGGATCCCTTGGACTCGCCCGCAATAGTGTCGATGCCCCAGGTCATCCCATGCCACTCGAACTCGCCACCGGTTCCCCGGAATGTCGTTTGCTCGCCGAACACATCCCCGTAGAAACTGACATCACGCAGCTGGCTGAGCGGCGCACCGAGTAGCGGCTTTCCCCAAGAGATTTCCGTGTTCGCCAACTGGACGGCAGCGAGCCGGATGGCTTCCGGGGTGGCGGACAGCCCGAGACCTCCGGCCGCATCCAGGGTCGCCGGGACCGGTGGGCTCGCCTCCCCTGTCGCCTCGCCGGCGGATGACGGCAGATCCAACACCACCTCCATGTCGTAGACCTGCAACGAGTCGACTCCCCAGACATCGCCGAAGAACGATTGGATTCCGAGCTTTCCGACGGCCCGCGACATCGAAGTCTCCCGGATGAGGCTGTCGTCGGGTCCCTGGGATCGGGAATCGCGGGCGGTCACCCTCGTCCCCGACACACTCATCTTCGAGATCTCGACCCGGTGTCCGGATAGCTGAGAAATTTCCGCGCCGACCTTCCGGCGGAAACCGTCACTGCCGTGGCGGAGATGCATCGTGAAGAGCACCGCCGCCAGGGCAACGAGCATCAGCCCCGATACCGCGAACGCGATGACGACGAATTTCGTGGAGAGCGACCACTTCTTCTTCTTCGGCTGCTTCGTCCGCCGTTTGCGCCCCCGCCCCGACGATCGCTGCCGACGCAGCTGCGACATCATTTCGTCGTACGAGTAGTTCGTTTTCTCGCCCAGATCGTTGGGGTTCATCGCGCCAAATTGGAAGGTTGGGAGGTCGGTGGAAAAGCTGGCTGCGGCCGGTGCCGGTGGTAGAGCGCCTACCGTCCACGGATTGGAGCGGAGCTCAACCGAAAGTGGATGAGCCGTGACAAGAAATTGCCCGACCTAACGCCCTGCGCTCCGAATCGCGATCGGATTGCCGGCCGGATCGATGATGGTGGCGCGCACCATGAATACGATTACTTGGGTTGAAACCTGGGAGACGTCGGAACGGAAGAGACGACCGACACCGGGGAGAGAACCAAGCCCTGGAACCTTGTCCTCAACTTTGACCCGACGCTGCTGCTTCAAACCGCCGATCACCACCGTTTGGCCGTTGAAGACATCGACGGTCAGGGTGTTTTTGATGCTGCGGAAGACTGGCTGAATGATTCGGTTTTCGGTAATGATCGTGTTCGCCACCCCACGGATCGGGGTTCCGTAATCGATAAAGCCCTCGAACTCATCGAACTCCGGCGCAAGGTTGAGCGAGACCTGCACCCCGTTGGGATCGATGACCGGCTCCACCTCCAGCGAAGATCCCAGCTCGCGGGTTTCGAACGCGGTCGGGGTCGCCGGGGTCGCCGGGATCGCGGACGGGCCGGTGCCTGCCGTTGAAATTGCCGATCCAACAATCACGTTCGACCCGAAGTTCTGGGGGATTTCCGGCGGGTCAAACTCGATGGGGTAGATGAAATCGCGCACGACTTTGATGGTCGCCCGCTGACCGCTCCGGGTGATGATGGACGGAGACATCGCGATGTCTTTGCTCGTCTTCTGGTTGAGCGTCCGGATGACGAGCTGAAACTGGGGATCCGTCAGAACACCGGATACCGTGAAAGTTCCCGGAGCTTTAGCGTTGGTAAGCGCCGCGCTGTTCTGCTCCAGCTGGCTGGAAATACTGTTGGTCAACTCCCCGATCTGTCCCCCGCTACGGTTGCCCGCCGTGACCGGAAACGTGCCGAGCGGCACATCCGAACCCGGGGCAGCGAGGGGGAAATCCCCCGACAGTCCGGCGGTGCTCTGGGGCGAGTTGCCTTCCGTGCCCCCCTGGAAAAACACGCGGTCGGAGCCCGGGACGTTCGCTCCGCCGAGCAACCAGTCGAAGCCCAGCTCCTGCAGGTACTCCTCGGTCGTTTCCAACATGATCACATCGATCTTGACCTGCTGCGCCGCGAGAGCGAAGGAATCGGCGACGAGCTGGTCGACGAGATCGAGATTCTCGTCGGTATTAGTAACGACGAGCGTGCTCATCGACGGGATGAATTTGGCGCTCATCCCTTCGGAAAAGGTGATCCCATTCTTCGAAAGGAAGTCTTGCGCCGAGACTCGGGTCAGTTCGAGCCCCGCCGAATTGACATCGGGCGTGGCGAAGGGGTCATCGGGCTCGTCGGCGCCGCTCGAGCTCATGGCAAGGAAGTTGGGGGGAACGCGGAAGGTTCGCGTCGATATGTTGCCCGCGGCGGACGAGGTCGCATCGACGATGGAGATGGCGTAGGGCTGGATCTGCGAGCGCGTGCGCGTCACGTCGGTGATGAACCGGAGGACGGCCCTGAGCGGAACATTGGCGAGCCTGAGGGTCACCCGCCGTTCGGCGATGCCGGTATCCACCCCGGCGCTGCTGCGGTCGAGAATGATATTCACTCCCGGCTGGGAATCCCCGGTATTATCCAGCGTCTTGCTCCGGGCAACGAGGTAGGTCACCACCTCCTGCAGGGTCGCGTCGCTGAAATCAACGCTGGGAAAAATAATCTCGTCGAGCTTGGTCGCGATAACCGAACTCGCGGAACTCTCCGACGCCAGCCCTCCGTCTCCGAAAAGGTTCGCGAGGTCCGCTTCGTAGGTCGTCGACGTCTCCCACGCGGCATCGACCTCGCCCAGGAGGTGGGAGCGGGTCTGATCTCGTGCCGAATCCAGGTAACCGCTGACGTGGCGTGCCGACCGCTCCATGCCCTGCCGGGCAGCCACGTTGTAGGGGTCGACATTGAGAACTTTCCCGTAGGTTTCCGAGGCTTCCTGAAACCGGCCGAGTTCCGTCAGCGCATCCGCCTGGATGAGGAGCCGATTGACTTCTGCGACGTTCTTCAGGTGTTCGGGAGTCGAAGCCCGGTTGAAGAACTCGGGGTCTTGGAGCTGCACTTTGAGTTCGACGGCCGGCCCGTAGCTCGGGTCGTAGCCGGGACCGAGCACCGTATCGACCAGCGCTTCCGCCTCCGCGAAGTAGCCACCGGCCGCCCGTTCGCGGGCGTAGGCCACCGAGGCGTTGGCAAAGCGGGAGACGGCCTCGGCGCGAAGGGCGTCAGCCATGGGGGCGACGGGCAGGGTGTCGACGGCGGCCTTGTAATTCTGGACGGCGTTCTGGAGCTCTCCGCTTTCGCGGGCCGCATCACCCTCTTGCACGAGCTGGGAAGCCTCCCCCATCAGCCCCTGGCGGCGGCTCATCTCAAGCTCCGCCAAACTGCGAGCGCCCCCCTCCTGCGCCGTGGCCGGGCGGGGAGCCAACACGCCCAGTGCCACACAGAATATCCCGCCCGCGAAGGCGGCAATCCCTCCGCCACGGGCACACAGAGCACCCAGCGTACGAGATCTCTCCCCACAAGGACGATGCCCTAGGGGGGTGTTCCGGCGTAGCGGCTGCGGACGCGATCGATTCATCAAGGGTTCAAGAACGGCGGGGGTTGCGGATGTCGCCGACCAAATCGCAGGTCGGGAGGTCGATTAATAGCCCAGATTTCCGCATTGTAACGGCCTAATTCAAGGAAAAAGATGAATTCTCGCCCAACGAATCGCTCTGGCAGCACCCCGGAATGGGAGGCGCTGCCGGCGGCCTCCACCGCACCGATCGGTGCCGGTGGAGCTCAGAAGAGCGGAAGTTCGAGTTGCCGCGGGACTCCGCGACGCCGGGCGCGTTTCCGACGCGCTTGCAAGGCACGGGCTTTGACGAAGAGGGCCTGGATGTGTTGGGCGACTTGCGGTAGGATCTCGGATCGATTGTTCATAAGCACATACTACTGTTCAAGAGAACAAATGCAAGAGCAAATTCTGCTTCGGGGTGATTATTTTGGGATTGCCGGGGCGGCGTGGGAGTTTGCAATCGTCGGGCGCCCGCCCAATAGCTGCGCGCCATGAGCGAGACGCCGCAGCCGGCCGCAGCCCCCCCCTCCCGTGATGCCGGCGGAAACCTGCGGCGGTTCCTCCTTTTCCGGGTGCTCTTCAACTGCCGGTTCTACTATCCGGTCTACGCGATCCTTTTCCTCGATTTCGGTCTGACTCTCAAGGAGTTCGCCATCCTCAACGCCGCGTGGGCGGTGACCATCATCGTCTTGGAAGTGCCTTCGGGCGCACTGGCCGACCAGTTTGGCCGGCGGACATTGGTCGTCGCGGCCGGGGTGCTCATGGTGTTGGAGCTCCTCGTCCTCTGCCTCGCGCCGGTGGGAGGGGGAGAGGTGCTCTTTTGGATGTTTCTCGCCAACCGCGTGCTGAGCGGTGCCGCCGAGGCCGCCGCGTCGGGTGCCGACGAGGCGCTGGCCTACGATTCGATCCCGCGGGAGAACCGGGAAGCGATCTGGTCGCGGACCACCTCGCAACTCATCACGTGGCAGTCGGTCGGGTTCATCGTGGCGACGGTTTCCGGCGGCATCGTCTACGATCCCGAGCGGGTGACCGCCGTCGCGGGCTGGTTGGGTTTTGGAATCGAGTTCGTCCAGTCCCAGACGGTCAAGTTTCCGCTCTACCTGACGCTGGTCACGGCGGTGGGCACCCTCCTCGTCACCCTCCGTTTCGTCGAGCCCGCCCCGGAAGAACAGGCCGGGGCGGCGGCCGACGACGCGGCGCATTTCCTCGCCCGCATCCGCGCCGCCTTCCGCCGCACGCTGCAAACGGGCGCCTGGATCCTGCGCACGCCGGCACCGTTGATGCTGATCCTTCTCGGCGTGCTCTTCGACAGCATCGTCCGCCTGTTTTACACGGTGGGGAGCCAGTACTACCGCCTGTTGCAGATCGACCCCGAATGGTATGGCTGGATCGGAGCCGTCGGCTCGCTCGTCGGGATCGCGACGGCGGTGGTGGTGGAGAAGCTCTACGCGCGGTTCACCCCGGCGGCCAACTTCGGGATCACCGCCTTACTCGTCCTCGGAGGACTCGCCAGCCTCGCCTTGGCCATCCCCTACTGGGGCGTCGCCCTGATCGTCCCGCTCTGGGTGGCGATGCGTTTCACGCACTACCTCCTTTCCCAGTACCTCAACAAGGTGACCGACTCCCGCCACCGCGCCACCGCACTGTCGTTCAAGGGCATCGCCCTCAATCTTGGCTACCTCACCACCACCCTCCTCTTTGGGCTGCAGACGGCCTACCTCAGCCACCGCCTTTTTGGAACCGCGGAGGAGAACCTCGCCCTCCCCGAGCAGAATACCGTGTTCGCGGAGGCCATCAGCTGGTGGCCGTGGTATTTCGCCGCGACCGCCGCCACGGCATGGCTCTTCATGCGGCTACGCTACCGGAAGCGTCTGAACGCGCTGATCACGGACGCATCCCCCGGTAGCGGAACGGGCGGTAGCCCTGGTGCTTGACGAACGCCACGGAGATCGGGTGGCGCTGGACTTTCCACACTGGAGGCGAGCCGGTCTCATAGGCCTCGAAGGCGGTGCGGGAGGCGTCGGTCCAACGGACGAAGAGGAGCACGTGGACGTTTCGCTTGTTGACGATGTCGCCGGGGCGGAGGACATCGAACGCCGGGAGGGCGTAGCAGAGCGACTCCAGCTCGCGGGTCGAGTAGGAGCGCTCTAGCCGCCAGCAGCGGGAGATGAACCCCGAGCAATCGATGCCCGCCGCCCGACCGCTGACGGCACTGTCGAGCAGTCGTCGTTTCTCGGCGGTGTAGACATCGCCCGCGAAGTAACCCGCGCGCACTTTCTGATCGAAGGTCGCGGGGGTATCGAACCCGCCCCACTGGTAGGGAATCCCGACGCTCACCGCGCCCGGCACCCACCAGCCCGCCTGCAAACCGGCGCGTGGGCGGTAGCCGATGTCGGGGGTGTCGACGCGCGTTCCGCCGGCGTCCACGCCGTGGAAGGCATTGGCGTGGCTTCCCGTCCACCGGTGGCTGCGGTAGGCCTCCGCGATGGCCAATGACTCCACGGCGGTGACCGTGGGGGCAGGCGGCAGCACCGAAGGGGTGACCGGCGCCCCCCGGGGGGCGCAACCGGCCGCGACGAGCCCGACCCATCCTGCGAGCAGCCAATCGCGTAGGTATCTCATGGCGGAATCTGACATGCCTCGCGGGGTTTGCACGCCGCCCGACCCCTCCCATCTTCTCTCCCATGCTCCCCTCCCCGCCCGGCTCCCCCCCGATATTCTGGCAGCGCGACGTGGTGTTTTTCGCCAACCTCCTTTCGCTCTTCTTCGGGAATGATGCCCAGACCCAGGCGCTGGCCGAAGAGGTCGGCGAGGTCGACTCCTACGGGGGCCGGCTCCTCCCCGTCCTCGATCTCCTCTTCCGCGGCAGGCCGGGGGCAGTCCCCGACAACGTCCTCGTCCTCGAGCGGGCACCCGATCGCGCGCTGCAACGGTATTTTCGCGACACC
>CAZKYJ010000067.1:0-11951 GCA_964556355.1 uncultured Verrucomicrobiales bacterium
TTTTTGGTTTGCGGTCGAGGAAGCGCTATCTCATCCGGCGCCCTCGACGGCACCCTCGACGGCGCCGGTCGTCTGGCGGTTGCTGGACGGCGCGATTCTCTTCGGAGCTGCCGGATGGCGCATCCGCTTGGCGACAGCGAGATCCCGGCGATGCGGCTCCGGGGGCGTGACCTTCGCGCATGGGAGGAAGCCCTCCTCCGGATGCCGGGGCCGGCCCTGGCGACTACCGGACGGTGATGGGTGATTTCCGAAGATCTCTCAGGGAAGTCAGGCCACCCCATTCCGCCCCGCCCATCGGTCTTGACCCCGTCGTCCGTCCGGGGCTGAACTTGCCATCCGCTCGCTCGCGGGCGAAGATCGCTTCAACAAACTCCGTGCTGCCGATCGCGCCGCCGTCCGTCATGAATCGGATTCGGCAGTGTAGCGCCTGCGACCGGGTCAATGCCCCCCCCGCATCGATGACCTCTCGGAGCTTTCCCGGGGCGATCGATCCGCTCCGGACACCGCGCCCGAAAAGGAGGAGCCGGTAGCGTTTCTGCGCTTCGTCCCACCATCCCGGATCATCCCGCTCCGCTTCGTCGCCGAGTCCCACCGCCCGGGCGATCCCTCTCCGTGCTCCCTTTCCATCACTAGCTGCGCCCACGGCTTCCCCGTAGCCACAAAACCGGTAGTCCTCCGGAGCCGATACCATCCCTGCCCTCACCGGATTCAGATCGATATACCCGGCGACCGTTTCCATGGCCACGCGGTCGCCCTCGACCAACACGCTCCGAAAACGGCTCTCCCAAAGGGTGCCTACTCGATCGTTCCTCCCGTTGTACCATTTTGAGAAACGGCGTTTCAACTCTTGGACGAAAATGGACAGATTCCCCATCCGACTCGTCAGGCGTCCCCGGATCTCAGCCGCGCCCCGATCGTCGCCTCGCACCCGACATCCCTCGAGTGCACGCTGGTACACGTCGGCCTCATCCCGCTCGTAGATCGCCCGAGCGCGCTCGACCACTTCATCGTCGCTCGCTTCCGCGGCAAACCGATCCGCCTCTTCCGACGAGAAGCCGATCAGCAGGTGAAAATGGTTGCCCATCAAGCAGTAAGTCACCACCTCCATCCCACAAAAACGCGCATAGCGGTCAACCCAATCGCGAAAGAATCGCTTCTCGACATCGCCAAAAACAAGGCGCCGATCGACCACCCTGCTCACCACGTGGTGAAACTCCCAAGTCGTGCCATCTCCAGTCCCCAAAAACCGCGTCTTCATCTCTCCTACTACCAATACTCAGCCATCAACTGCAACATAATATAACGCATATTTTATATTATATGCGTTACATTATATTGCAGCGCAGGAATGCAGCAACAATTATGTAACTTGGGTCGGTCGGTCGGCGTCAAAAACCTAGACACCCGTGTCTGCCTGCTAAACCCACGAACCGCCGACCGCTGATGAATCCACCCAAGCTTTCCCCAGAACGCGATCGCCGACCGCGCAATACCGCGATTGCGACTGCGATTCTCCTCTTCCAAGCGTTTCTTCCGGCCGGAGTACAGGCGCAAGATCCCACCCAGGGTGATGTCCTCCCACCGGATTCGGTCGAACCTCCGTTCCCTATGTTCTGTCCGACAATGCGGGCGGCGGATATCGATACCCGTGGCATCACGGCGCAGGTAATCCAGGTTTTCTACCACTGGTGGCTCCACGTTGATCCCGCGTCCCTTGGTGACGGTGACATCGTGGTGGGCGGACCGAATTCCTACCTGCAGCGGGGTGCCCTAGTCGATGTCCGTGAGGTAACGGAGCCATTTCCCCTCCCGCTCGACGCGCTCGCCGCAGATCCGGATGAGACTTCGCTGATCCCGAGCCGCCATCCGATGCTCGTCGCCACCTACCGGTTCACGCCCCCGGCGCCGGCCGACGCCTGGCTGCCGGAACACAACGGTCGCTACAGCGTCAATTTAGCGCCCGAGCAGGTCTCGACAGCGGATGGTCGTTTTTTGCCACGCAAACTGCTGGGTGGATTTCGCGTGGTAATCGGTGAACGCTCCCGAGTCTTTCCGGAAGAAGCCAAGATCCGGGTCGGGCAAGTGAGCATTGATTTGCCCGAAGCCGATGCCGCGCTCGACGACCCCGTGCCTCCTACCGTTTGGGCGAGCCAAATCCGCCTGCTCTTCGCGAATCCCAATGTCACCGTTCGCTGGGACGATCTCCGACGCGACGGTCGGACGTTCTTCGTCAGGCTCGAAGCCTACCAGTTCCCGATCCCCCCCCCGGATGCTTGGCCGCCTGTCATCATCGATGCGGGCGACCCCTCCCTCGATCCCGCGGGTGCTCCGGCTGATGCCGCCCCCGACGCAGCCCCGGAGCCCCGCGCGATCGACCGGCACGTAGTGACGAGAAGCTTTCAACTCGGGGATCTCGATCCGGGCGAATACACAATCGTCGTGAGAGAATTCGACCGCACTCTCGCGCGGAAGGCATTCGTCGTTCGGCAAGATCCCCCGGTTGATGAGGTCCCTCCCGCGTCGATGCTCCGCGTTCGCAACGTGGTCACGGAGACCGGGAAACCGCTGTCGCTGCACGTCGTTTACGAAGATCGTGGCGGCGTCGATCCTAGCACCATCGGAGACGGTGATCTCGTCGTGCTGAGCCCCTGCTTTGGTCTCGATGTGGTGCCACCCCGCCCCTGTCCGTGGGATGTGCAGGGGGCCAGGTTCGTCTCGCTGAGAGCCGACGCCGACGATCTCCGTCGCATCGTGGCCACCTACGAGATCGACCCACCGGACGGCGGCTGGGCCGAGCGTCACAATGGCTACTACCCGATCGTCCTCACGGGCGACGCCGTCTGCGACCGCTCGGGCAACTGCACGCCCCGTCGGCGCCTCGGGGGCTTTGAGGTCGCCATCGAGCCATCCGATCCGCCCCGGATCCCGGCCGACGCCGAGATCTCGATCGATGCGAGCAATGCCGAAGACGTCCGGGCGAGTGTGCGCGTCGATTTCCACGCCCCCTACCAGGTCGTGGGGCAATCGATCCGCCGTGACGGCCACCGCATCTTCCTCCTGGCGGAAGCGGAACGCCTCGCGGCCCCCGACGCGGAAGCCGCCCGCACCCCGATGCCGGCCCAGGAACTGCGCTATGCCATCGGAGCACTCGAGCCGGGCGACTACGTGGCCGCGTTCGTCATGAACCGGCACCGCTACGATGCCGAGGAATTCACGGTCGATCCGCTGCCACCGTTCGACGCCAAGGCCGATCTGGCCGTCGATGCTCGCAATCCCGAGGCCGTCCATGCCCTGGCCACCATCCGCTTTGCGAGTCCGCACCGCATCGTCTCCAGCGCTGTCGAGCGCGACGGCGACCGGTTCTTCCTCAGTGCCCGGGTCGCCCCAGTCACGGTCACCGATCCTAACACACCCCCTAACCCGGTGACCGTCGGCTACCGGCTCGGGGCGTTGCAGCCAGGCACCTACGTGGCGACCTTCGAGATGAATGGCTTTCCGTTCGCCAGCGAAGACTTCCGGGTCGGCCCGGTCACCGGACCGCTGGAAGCGGAGGTCGGTCTCCGGGTCGACGCATCCGGGGCGCCGGTCAAGGCCAGGGCCTCTGTCGATTTCAAAGACCCCTATGTGGTGCTCACCGACCCCGGCCGGCCACGTATCGAGGGGTCGCGCGTCATCATCGATGCCACCGCCGGCCGCGCCGAATTCGTACGAGAGCCCGACGGGGCACCGATCGTTGTCGATTACGACCTGGGTGATCTCCCGCCGGGCGACTACGTGCTCATCTACCGGATCAACGGCTTCTTCTACGCGCGGGAACCGTTCTGGGTTTTGGCGCAGCCCGTCCCGGCGCGAGCGGAGATCAGCGTCGATGCCTCGGCGCAGCCGGTGACCGCCCAGGTCGAGGTCCGGTTCCGCGACCACTATCGGATCGTCGAACAGGGTGTCTTCCGACTCGGGAACCGCCTCATCCTTTTCGCCCGCGCTGAGGGACCGCTCCCGCTCGCCGCACCGATTCCCCCTCCGCCGGTCACGCTTGACTACGACCTTGGCGACCTCGCCCCCGGAGAGTACGCGGCGGTGTTCGTCATGAACCGGCACATCTACGACACCGAGCCGTTCCGCGTCCGCGAATCGCCCGGCTTCGAGGTAGCGGTCGATCTGGGCGTGGACGCCGACGGCGATGAAGTGCTCGCCAAAGCGGTCGTCGATTTCAAGAACCCGTATGTCATCGTAACCGATCAAGGGACACCGGTGCTGCAGGGAGCTACCATTGAGATCCGCGCGACGGCCAGGGAGGTCACCTTCATCCGCGAGCCCGATGGTGATCCGCAGGAGTTTCACTACAATCTCGGGGAGCTGCTTCCCGGCCCCTACCAACTCGTCTACTTCATCAACGACGTGCCCGAGGCGCGGACAGCATTCGTCGTTCCCGAGCGACCCGAGCCCCCCGTCGCCCATGTCGTTTCCATCGAGATCGCCCAAGGAGATGCCTCGTGGTTCTCCGAGGTGGGGGTCGCCCTCCTCCCCGGCCAACGCGTGACCGACTGGGGTGAAGTGCGGCGCGATGGCAACACATTCCACGTCGGTATCACCGTGGAGTTCACCGACGGGGAGCCCGACGAGACTGACATTGCTCCCGAGAGAATCACCGTCTTCCACACCTACGTCCTCGGCATCCTCGACCCCGGTGAGTACAGTTTTGTGGCCAGCTCCCGTGGTCAGGTGGTGGCGCGGAAAGGATTCGTCGTCCCCGGCTCCGCACCGCAAGTCAGGCTCCTGGTCGAAAACATCACCGAGCCCAAGGATTCGCCCCACCGCTTCGCCGTTGATTTCTCCGATCCGGACGGGCTCGACCACGAGTCCATCCAGTCCGCCGGGATCTTCGTCACGGGTCCCGGGGGCGACGCGCTGCCGACCGAGCTCGTCGAGTACGCGAGCACCGACGACGTACCGAGCACCGGCGCCACCGGCGTCTACGCCATCCGCCCCCCCGGAGGCTCCTGGGACGCCGATGATCGTGGCATCTACACCATCGGTATCGAGGCCGCGGCCGTGCGCGACCTCAACGGGAATACGCTGGAGAACGGAAGCCTCGGCGGGTTTGCGGTGCGCATCATGCCTGACCCACCCCAGCCCCCTGGTGCCGAGGTGCGGGTCGATATCGACATGAACGACACCGGTGTCTATTTTGCGAAAGTCGAGCTCATCCCCGACGACGGCGCGCATTTCCGTGTCGCCAGCTGGGGGCAGGTTGTCCCCTTCGGCCAGACCTTGCTCGCGCTGGCGACCGTCGAGCAGGTGGCGCCGCCCGCCGAACCCGAACCGCCGATCGTTCACACCTACCGCCTCGGGGCGCTCCGTCCGGGATACTACCTGTTCGTCTTCAAGACCAACCTGGCCCACTGTGGGATCGCCGAAATCGTCGTCGACGGTGAAGTCGGCGACGGAGGAATCGATGGCTGGCGTGAGCTGGCCTTTCCCGGACTCTCCCGCGAAGCTCTCGAGCTCGTGGCCGCCGACGGTTCGGACAGCGACATCGACGGCTTGTCCATCCTCGGGGAATACCTGTTCGGCACCGACCCGCTCCGTCCGGACCGCCCGAGGATCGTCCCGGAGATCGTCACCGGCGACGACGGGCGCCGTCACCTCGCGGTGCGCTACCGTCGGGCGACGCTCGCCGGTGGGGTGCGCGCGGTGATCGAGGTCTCCCGCGACTGCCGTACGTGGACGCGGCCCGATGCCACGCGTACCGAACTACTCGACCGCACCGTCAGCATCGATGGGACCGAAGAGCATCGTATCTGCCTGACCGACCCCATCGATGAGACGGGCGCACCGCCCTTTATCCGGATCGTCGTCGAGCGGGAGTGAGAGCACATCGTGCGGGATCGGGGGGCGCAGGCGACGGCTCGCCCCCCCTTTTTTGTCGACTACCCGGTCGGCCGAATCTTCCTAGTGTTCGCCCGAATTCTGAGTACCTTGTGCGACAAACCCCAGAATCCACCATGACCACCCGCCGCCAGTTCCTCACCACCGCCTCCGCCACCATCGCCGCCACGACCTTTGGTGCCCGCTCTGCCAAAGCCGCCGAATCGGAAACCCTCGTCGCCCAGCTCCACGGCTCGCTCACCGAGACCCAGCGGGCCGCCATATGCTTCCCGTTCGAGCACGAGCTCCGGAACAAGGTCGACAACAACTGGCACATCACCAAGCAGAAGCTCGGCAGCGGCTTCTTCACGCCCGACCAGCAGGCGCTGACCAAAGAGATTTTCCTCAAGCTCCACAGCGAGGAGTATGCCGAGACCGTGTTCAAGTAGGTCGAGCACGACAGCGGAAAGGCCGGGTTCGGCGACAGCTCCATCGCGCTCTTCGGGGAGCCGGGCAAGGGCGGCTTCGAGTTCGTCCTCACCGGGCGGCACTGTACCCGCCGTTGCGACGGGGACTCCGTCGCCGGTACCGCATTCGGCGGCCCGATTTTCTACGGCCATGCCGCCGAGAGTTTCAATGAGAAGCCGGACCATCCCGGCAACGCCTATTGGTACCAAGCCAAGCGTGCCAACGCCGTCTTCGGGATGCTCGACGGCAAACAGCAGGCCCAGGCGCTCATCGACGCCGAGGGACGGAACGAGCGGCGCACCGAGACGGTCGCCCTTTCAGGCAAGGCCGCCGATCTCCCGGGCATCGCCGCCGGCGACCTCAGCGCCGACCAGAAGGAAGAATTCCTCAAAGTGATTGCCGACCTGCTCGCGCCCTACCGACCCGCCGACGCTGCCGAGGCCATGCGACTTCTGGAAGCGGGCGGGATCGACGACCTGCACCTCGCCTTTTTCAAGCAGCAAGACGTGGGCGACGACAAGGTCTGGGACGTCTGGCAGATCGAGGGGCCGCACGCCTTCTTCTACTTCCGGGGTGACCCCCATGTCCACGCGTGGGCGCACGTCCGCCAGCCGGCGTAAATCTTTTGTAACCGGATCTACCGGTAGCCGTCTCCAATCCTAGGGAGATCTTCCGACGACAGGGCAGCCCGCCAGCCAGGGTGACCCGCCCCGCCTCGTGATGGACTCGCCCGCACCCATAGCACCCGAAGGAGAAATTGATTGGAACCCTTGCCTCGACCGCGTCCGCGCCGGCGACGAGGCCGCCGCCCGCCAACTCGTCGAAGACCTCTATCCCACCGTCATCAAGATCGTCCGGTCGCACCTACCGCGCACCGAGGACGAGGAAGACCTCGCCCAAGACATTTTCCTCAAAGTCTTTACCAAAATCCACCAGTTCAACGGCGCCAGCATCTTCCCCGCGTGGGTCTCCCGCATCGCCCTCCACACCTGTATCGACCGCCTCCGCCGCCAGCGCGCCCGCCCGCTCTTCACCTACGCCGACCTCGACACCACCCAGTCCGAATTTCTCGACCGTGCCCTCCAGACCACCGAAACCGCCCCCGTCATCATCTCCGATCCGCTGGCCCGCGATCTGGTCAACAAGCTCATCGGCGGGCTCAAACCGACGGAACAAATCGTCATCCGACTTCTCGATATTGAAGAACACAGCGTCCAGGAAACCTGCGACCTCACCGGTTGGGGAGCCTCGAAGGTGAAAGTCACCGCCATGCGCGCCCGCCGTAAACTCGCCGCCAGCCTCCAGAAACTCGATCATGATGCCGTCGCCTAGATCCACCGAAACGACCGCTTGGAACCTCGTCCGCGACGCCCTGCGCCCCTCGTTGAGCGCCGCCCCGTCGGACGCCACGCCCCCGCTCGGGTTTGCCACGCGGGTGGCCGCCACATACGCCAGTCTCCAGCGCGATGAAAAGACCCGGCTCTGGGTCCGGCTCTCGCTCCAGGGGGCACTCGGATCGGCCGCCCTCCTCGCGGTCGCCTGCGTCCTCATGATCGCCTCACCGGAGTCCCATGCGCAAGAGCCGACCGTTCTCCTGGTCGCTCCCACCCTCGAACTTCCCGTCGTGCAATGAAATCCCTCACCGCCCAACACTGTAAGATCGGAGCCGCCCTCCTCGCCATTTTCCTCAGCGGCCAGGGTCTCGGATTTGTCGTCGCTTCGCTGGTGGATCGAGAAAAGGTTCCCGCACCTCCAGAGATTGCGTCGCCGTCGCCCGCGCCGACCACGTGGGCGGACGACGCCCTCGATCGGCTGCGCGCGGACCTCGAGCTGACGGCGGCGCAGGAGGCGGCGCTCCGCCCCGTCCTCGATGACACCGGGGCGAAAGTCGTCCACCAACGGGAGCGGGCACTCTTCCAAATCCATCTCCAACTCCTGGCCGCCCACGATGACATGGATGGGCTGCTGAATCCGGATCAGAGGGCCAAACTGCAGGCCAGCCGCGACTCCCTCCGGCGCCGGATCGACGAACGCTTCGCCGCTTTCCTCGACGGAGGTGGCTCTGGAGTCCTTGACTAAACCCGCTGAAATCGAGTAAACTCCGAGTCCGGAATTCACCCACCGCTGACGTGAACCGAAGATCCTCCCGCGCACTTGCCACCGGATCGGCCCTGGCCGTCGCGGGTGGGATCGGGTTCTTCCTGGCGTTCACAGCGCCTCCGCAAGCCGATCCGCCGGAGCAGCCGATCGCCGATGCCGTGATGAGTTCCGCGCCTCCACCACCCCGCTGGACGCCCGCCGTCGCCGGGCCGCCGGTTGTGCCTACGACACCGCTTCCGGTGCCGCCCCCACCCGCGGCGCCCGCACCACCTCGACCCGCGCCCCCGGCGGCTTCGCCGGTCGGGCCCCGCTACCCGCCGTCCCACCACGCAGCCGCCACGCCCGCACCGCGGCGTCAGGCGGTCTCCCCAGTGGCCCGGCCGCCGCTCCCCTCGCGCGTCCCCCGGGCAGAGCTGACGCCGCGGCAAGAACTTGAACGCCGCGCGCGCATCGTAGAAGAGACCGCCAACCGCGAACTTCAGCGCCTCATCCCCCGGCTCCGACTGGACGCCGCCCAGCAGGATCGTGTCTTCGCCATCGCGACGGCCACGTCACCCTACTTTTCCGATGAGATGCTGCCGGAGATCCGATCGGATGCAGCCACCGGTCCGGCACCTTCCAAGCCAGCGAGGAAGCCACCGTCTCCGCCCGCTTCTCACCCGGCGGGTGAGCCCACCAACCGTGCCGATACCGCCGCCAAGGCCCCCACTCCGTCCGCGGGCGCTCCCGCGGAGCTGACGGTCGCCAAGGTGCCCCTCGAAGACGCCCTCCCAGCACTCCCCCCGAAGGAAGAACTTATCTTCCAAGAACTGACGCTCGAGCAGCAGGAGGAGTATGCCCTCTACGTAGGCGAAGTCGATTCCTGGTGGGAGTCGTTCGCAGAGGCCGAGTCCTATCGCCTCGACGCCGGGATCCCCACGATCGCCGCCGCCTCTCCCGCGCCGGAGGAGGAGGAAGGTGTCGCTTCCGCTGCCGAAGCCCCGGTAGCCGGCGATACGAAAACCATTGTAACCCGCGGGCGCTCGCCCGCGTCTCCTTAGCCAGACACCTCCCGCCGCCATGAATCCGTCTATCCTCACCAGTCTCGTTCTCGGAGCAGCCCTCGTGCTGGCCCGGGGTGAAGACGCCGGGGACGTCCGCCCCACACCCTCCCCGGTGGAGACCGGGAGCGAACGGATCTTCGGCGACGGGATCCTTCCCGATTGGCTCCGGGTGTACGACGTCGATGCGGACGGGGTCCTCTCCGAAGAGGAGCGGGTCGTTGCCCGCCTCGCCCGGCGCGAGGTCCAGGAGGCCCGCACCGACAGCCTGACAGCCCTCTGGGACACCAACGATGATGGTACCCTATCGCAGGACGAAATCGACCGTGCGAGGGAAGCGAACCGCACGCGGATCATCGAAAACCGTGCCATGCGATTCGACGAGGCCGACACCGACGCCGACGGGAACCTCACCGGTTTAGAGTTCCGCTCGATTCCCGCCATCGCCCGCCTCGAAGCCACCGACCCGGGGCTGGCGCGCCTCATTTTCCAGAGGCTTGACCGCGATGCCAACGGGGTCGTGAGCAAAGAAGAGTTCCTCGCCCACCTCCAACACAATCCCCCGAGTCTTGGCGCCGCCCAGCGGACCGTCGAACGCGATCCGTGACCTAACGCCGCCGCACCCACGAAGTGCCCATCCTTCCCCGCTCCGTTTCCGCCCGGTGGGCGCTGCACGCCGTCGCAGCTCTCGTCGGTGCGTTCGTTGCTACCGCAACCGATCTATACCTCGAAGAATTCGAGTCCTTCCCCACCGGCTTCGATACCCTGGTTGGCAACGGCGGGTGGCAAGGGAATGCCGTGGGGATGCAGGTCCACGGGGTCGCCGAAGTTACCAACACCTTCCTCGGCCAGAGCGCGTACATCGGCCCCACCCTCCCCACCGGAGGCTCCGGGATCACCTTGGTCTACGCGGAACGCCCGATCGGCTACGATCCAGTGGCCAACGGCACCCCCACCGTCGTCGTCTCCATCGTCCTCGGCATCGCAGACTCCAACATACCGGCCATCCGTCGCGACAATTTTTTCGTCACATTTCTCAATTCGGTCGGGCAGGTCCTGGGGCGAGTGAATTTCGACAATACCGACGAAACATTTGGCATCTACCGTGTCCAAGGGAACATCGCTACCTTCACCGGCTTCGACTTCATCCGGAACGAGATCCACGAGCTCAGCCTCGAGATCGACTTCGCCGCCAACACCTGGTCCGGATCGCTCGACGGCTTCCCCATTTTTTCCGGTGCGCCGTTTGCCGCTCCGGAAACGAGTCCTCTCGACTTCGGCGTGCTCGCCTTCGACTGGCAGATCACCGAAACCGATGACGGCCCGATCGACCCCAGCGGTGACAACTGGCTTCTTTTTGACGATATCATTAGTTCGGTTCCGACACCGCTGTTCCAAGCGAGCCCGACGCTCGCTCCTGGCCAGCCTCCTGGGCTCACGTTTTTCACCGAGCCGGGCCACACCTACCAGGTCTTCCATTCCGACGACCTCACCACCTGGCTCGACGATCTTCCCGGTTCGACGATCATCCCGAGGGGGATGCCCGCCCTGACCACGTTCAGTGACCCCTCTGCCCCCGCACCCGCCTTCCGCTCTTACCGGGTGCGACGCACCGAGGACGAGTGACCAGCCCGAGGGCTCCGAGCCCCGGGTGGGGCGTCAACCGAAAACCCCGCGCAGATACTCCAAATCGTAGCGGTTACTCTCTTCGACGCCGAGGGGCATCTCCGTGCCTTCCATGACGATCCACCGGTCATAGCCGATGGCGTCGAGGGCCGCTTTCGCGCGCGGGTAATCGATACTCCCTTTGCCGTAGAGATCTTGGTAGTCTTTGGCGTGGACCTCGCAGATGCGGGCGCGACCGAGCTGTTCGATCTCGGCGTAGATGTCGGCACCGACCTTGTGCATGTTGCCCAGGTCGTAGTAGACTTGGATGCTGGGCGATCCAACGCGCTCGAGGATCTCGATGAGCTGGTCGGCCTTGAGCCAACTTTCGATCCCATAGACGATGCCCGCCTCCTCGGCTTTCGGTGCCAGCCGTTTCAGACGGGCGACGGTTTCGTCGATCCCCGCCGAATCATTGCGGAGATCGCCGGCCCCGAAAAACGCGAGGAGGACGGTCTTTTGCCCCATGGCCTTGGCCACCTTGACGGATTCGAGCACCCAACGCTCGGCGCGAGGGTCGCTCTTGTAGGGGATGCCGTTCAGGACCCCGAGGGCGAGCGATGAGATGACCGCGTTCCCAGTTCCCCCTGCCGCCGAGAGGTACTTCGACTGGTGAACCGGGTCGAAAAGCGGGAGCGTTTCGGCGCCTTCGGTTGCCGGCCGTCCAAAATCGACCATCACGCCGTCGATGCCGATCTTGCCGGCGAGTTCGAGCGCAGTCGGGTCAGCGGTCAGCTTGAGGGTCCAATCGCACACGCCGATGGGGAAACGTGCGGGTACCCGATCGGTCGCCCGGCCGGCGATCGGACT
>CAZKYJ010000067.1:11961-12236 GCA_964556355.1 uncultured Verrucomicrobiales bacterium
CGACGGTCCATGGGAATTACGCGGTGAGGCCGGTGAGATCCGCCTCGACCTTGGCCGCTCCCGCCATCATCTCGCCCCAGGTGACAGTCGTCTCCCCGTAGGCTGCAGTGCGCCCGAGGATGGTGACGAGGTTGCTCTGCACACTGGGCGCGACGGTCGGGTTGGACGTGTCTTGCCTGGCGATGGCTTCGGCGAAGGCCCCGATGTTGCGGTTCACACCGTCTTTGTAAATGCCGTCCGTCTTGCCCACTTGATAGAACGTCCCCTCCTCGCCC
>CAZKYJ010000068.1:0-12170 GCA_964556355.1 uncultured Verrucomicrobiales bacterium
ACGCACTGAGGGGAAGATGAAGAATGCCGTGCTCAAAACCCTCTCGGAAGGCGGGCTCACTCTGTGGGCACTGCTGGTCGTCGCCGTGATGATCTACGCGCTGGTCTTCGGGATCTGGCGGCAGATCCGCCACCTCCGCCGAAAGCTTGAGGTGGGGGGATGGATGGAGCGCGGCCGGGTGACGGGCGCGATGCCCTGGGAGCGCCGGGAGCGCGGCCGCCGGGAGGTAGAGGGGCGCTTCGCGGCCTTCGAATTGGACGAGTTGGCCCGGGTGCAACGGCGCCTGCCGTTCCTCGGGGTGCTCGTCGCCGCGGCCCCGCTCCTTGGCCTGCTCGGGACAGTCGCGGGGATGCTGGTGACCTTCGGCGGGATGGCCACCGGCGCGGGCCAGGCTCCCATCGATGTGATTTCAGTGGGGATCTCAAAAGCGCTGGTGACGACGCAAGCTGGCCTGGTAATCGCCGTGCCCGCAGCCTTCCTCTTCGCGCTGCTGAAGGGGGTGGCGGAAGCGGCCGATCTCGAACTGCGGCGACAGCTGCACCAGGAGCTGAAGGGGGTGGCCCGATGAGGCGCTACCGACATCGCGCCCCCGAGCAGGCATCGACAGCGGTCGACATCTCGCCGCTGATCGACGTCGTGTTTTTGCTGCTCATCTTTTTCATCGTCACGACGGTCTTCGTCAAAGAGACGGGGGTCGAAGTCTCCAAACCACGGGCGGCCAGCTCCCAGGATCTACAGAAACAGGCGATCCTCGTCGCCGTGACCCGGGAAGGTCGGGTGTGGCACGCCGGACGGGAAGTGGGAGCGGACGGGGTTCGCGCGGTCGTCTCGGCCTTGCTGGAGGAGGATGCCGAAGCGCCGGTGGTGGTGCGCGCGGACGCGGCGGCCGCCACCGAGATGACGGTTCGCGTGATCGACGCCGCGAAACTCGCGGGCGCGAAATCTGTGAGCCTGGCAACAGAAAAATGACCCCCCCGAGCACAGCAGCGCGCCCGACCTCGTTGAGAACGCAGCTCCCCGGCCTGTCGGTGGGCATCGCCGCGGCGGCCACCCTACTGGCGCTGCTCGGACTCACGCGGCTGCTCGTCCCTGAAGTGGCGGTGGCCGACCTCGAGGTGAGGGAGGTCGAGATCGCCGCGCCGTCCGAGCCACCGCCGCCCCCGCCTGCGGAGCCGCCGCCGGACGTGCCACCGCCACCGCCGGCGCTGACCGAGCTCGGTGCCGTGGCGGATCCGACGCGGGTGCCGGTGCCTGAGGCGACAGTGCCGCTGGATTTCACCCTGCCGGTCGATCCGTTTTTTCCCGATGCCGAACCGGCCCCGTTGCCGCAGAAACCGGTCGCGCGGAGCGCGCCGCCGGAGAACCGGACGGCCCGGAGTTCCGCGCCACCCACCGCGCCGCCCCCACCCCCACCACCGGCGGCAAAGTCCCAATACGACGTGGGCGAACTCGATGGGAAGCCGCGCCTCCTCCGCCACGGTAAGACGAGCTTCCCGACCTCGCTGGCCCGGAAGGGCGTCGCGAGCGGCACGGTCTTGCTCGAGGTGGAACTGAGCACAGGAGGTAGGGTCAGCGTCCGAAGCGTTCTGCGGGCGAGCCACCCGGAGCTCGTTTCGGCCGCCCGGCGGGTGGCCGCCTCGGCCCGGTTCACACCGCCCACGCGAAACGGTCAGCCCGTGAAGGCACTCATGCGCTGGCCGATTACGATCAAACAATAATGAGATTCCCCCTAGCCAACCGTCCCGCCGCGGGAGCCTCCCTCGCCTGCCTCGCGGGAATCGCATCGCTCCCGGCGGCCGAGCCCCTGCCGCTCTCGCGTGAATACTGGAGCGACCCTACATTCCTGAAGAGCTTCAACGGGAGCTACCGGATCGAGGCGCGGATCGAACCCGCCGTGTCGGGCGCCGAGCGGGAGCTGCTGGTCGGGCTACAGAAACTGATGGAAGCGGGCCGGAGGGAGGCGGCGCTGGCCGAACTGGAAGGGAGTCCGCTGACGACGGGTTCCGCGGCGCTCCAGTTCAACCGCGGGAACCTCCACTTCGAAGAGGGGGACAGCGAGGCGGCGGTCGAAGCCTACGGCACGGCGATCGAACTCTACCCCTCGTTCCGCCGGGCGCACCGCAACCTCGCCATCGCGCTCGTTCACAGTGGCGATTTGGAGGAGGCTCTCGAGCACCTGGTCGAGGCCATCCGGCTCGGCGATGCGGATGGCGCAACCTTCGGGCTCCTCGGCTACTGCCGGCTCCAGCGGGAGGAATGGGAGAGCGCCCTCCAAGCCTACCGGATGGCCGGTCTCACCCAACCGGACACGGCCGATTGGAAGGCGGGGGTCGCGCAGTGCCTGCAGCACCTTGACGCCCGCGCCGAGGCGGTCGCCCTGCTCGACGAGGTGATCGAAGGGCGGCCGGAAGAGCCAGCCTACGCCTCCTTGCAGGCCTCGATCTTCCTCGAGCTCGAGCAGCCTGAGGACGCCGTGAAGGCACTCGAACTGCCCCGCCGCCTGGGGCGCCTCGACGGGGGGGGCCTGCTCTTGCTCGCCGACCTCCACCTGCGTGCCGACCGCCCGGAGGACGCCCGGGGGTGTATCGACGAAGCCTTCGCCGGCCAGCGGGAACCGGCGCTCGACCAGGTGCTTCCGGCAATCGCTTCGGCCACCCGCGCCGGGGAGTGGCGGCTGGCCGCCCTCCTGGTGGGGTATGCGATGCCGGAGGAGGGGCGCGCACCCCGCGCCCTCCGGCTGGCCGCGGCCCGCCTGAAGATCGAATCCGGGGACGCCCCGGACGACGGTGCGGCGGAGCTCCGGCAGCTGCTCAACGAAGACCCGAGCGACGGGGAGGTCCTCTTGGCGCTGGCGCGATACGAGCGAGCCCGCGGGAACGCCGGCGAGGCGGAACTGATTTTCGAACGGGCGACCGCCGTCTCTGGCACGGCCGCCGACGCCTGGGTGGATCTGGCCAGGTTGCGCGTCGACCAGCGACGCTACGGCGTCGCGCTCGAGGCCATCGACCGTGCGCTGGAGCTGCGCCCGGGAGGCGACCTGCAATCCTACCGGGCGGCCTTGGCCAACCTCGTTGACGCCGGTCGGTAGCCGCCCGGACGAGGCCGGATCCACGAATGCCCGGGAAACTCCCGCCTCGCGCTCCCGTCGGATGTGGGCTAGGGTTTCCCCTGTGACCGAGCCCCGCAAAAACGTCGCCGCCGAGAAGATCCTCACCCTCACCCTCAACGGCCAGCCCGTCGAGTTCCATGAGGGCGAGACCCTCTACGAGGTCGCCCAGCGCTACCGCGAGGAAGTCCCCACCCTCTGCTACGACCCCCGTCTTGAGGCCTTCGGTGCCTGCCGGCTCTGCGTCGTCGAGGTCGAAGGCGTGCGTAACCCGGTCGCCTCCTGCACCACCAAAGCCACCGACGGCATGGTCGTGAAGACCAAGACCGAGGCCATCACCAAGCACCGCAAGACCCTCCTTGAGCTCGTCGCCTCGGAGAACCGCTCCCTCACCATCGACCCGCTCAGCGGCTTTGCCTCCCAAGAACTTGGCAATCTGTTAGACATCTACGGTGCCCGCACCGGACGCTTTGTTGGGAAAAAGTCCGGCACCTCCAACACTAGCGACCAAAACCCTTTCATCCTCCGCGACTACGACAACTGCATCTCCTGCTACCGCTGCGTCCGGGTCTGCGCCGAGCAGGAAGGCGACTTCGCCATCAGCGTCCAGAACCGCGGCTTCGGCACCCAGATCACCGCCGAGTTCGGGCGCGACCTCCGCGATTCCGACTGCACGTTCTGTGGCCAGTGCGTCCAGACCTGCCCCACCGGCGCCCTCGGCGACAAGAAAGCCCTCCGCGCCGCCCCTCTCGCCGGGCCGATCAAGAAGACGCGCTCGGTCTGTCCCTACTGCGGCGTCGGCTGCGCTGTCGACCTCCTCAGCAAAGGGGAGAAACTCGTCGGCGTGCAACCCGCCATGGACGGCCCCGCCAACGAGGGTGCCCTCTGCATCAAAGGCCAGTTCGCCTTCGACTTCGTGCAGAACGCCGACCGCCTAACCAAACCTCTCATCCGCCGCGACGACGGCCAGCTCCACGAGTGCGAGTGGGACGAGGCCCTCGATTTCGCCGCCGCCGGCTTCAAGAAGGTCGAGGACACCTACGGCCGCCACAGTATCTACGGGGTCGCCTCCGGACGCGCCCCGCACGAGGCCGCCTACACGATGCAGAAATTCATCCGCGCCGGTTTCGGAACGAACTACATCGACAACTGTAGCCGTGCTTGACACGCTCCCACGGTCGCCGGTCTGGCGGCCACCATCGGGCGCGGCGCCATGAGCAACCCGCTCGCGGACATGGAGAAGCCCGACGTTATCTTCGCCATCGGGACGAACATGACCGAGTGCCACCCCGTCGCCGCCACCCGGCTCAAAAAGGCGCTCGCCCACGGTGCCACTATGGTCGTCGCCGACCCGCGGAAGACCCGCCTGGCCAAGCTTGCCCACCTCCACCTGCCCATCCGCGTCGGCTCCGATGTCGCCCTCCTCCTCGCCATGGCACACGTCATCCAGCGCGAGGGGCTCATCGACGGAGAATTCATCGCCGCGCGCACCACCGGAGGAGAACGGTTCCTCGAGCACGTCAAAGAATTCACCCCCGAGTGGGCCTCCCCGATCTGCGAGGTTCCCGCCGCCGACATCGAGCGCGCCGGCCTCCTCTACGGGCGGGGCGAACCGTCGGCCATCTACTACACCCTCGGCATCACCGAACACATCTGTGGCGTCGATAATGTCCAGTCGCTCTGCACCCTCGCCCTCATGACCGGGAACCTCGGGATCGAGGGCGGCGGCATCAACCCGATGCGCTGGCAGAACAATATCCAGGGCGCCGGCGACTGCGGCGCCGTCCCCAACAACTTCCCCGGCTTCCAGCCCTGCGATCACCCTGACAACGCCACCAAATTTGCCAACCTCTACCAGCGGGACATCGACTGCGAGCGCGGGATCACCAAAGTCACCGCCCTCGACCGCTGCGGCAACGGCATCCACGCCATGATCATCGACGGCGAGAACACCGTCGTCACCGACCCCGATAAACACCACTGCGAGCACGCCCTCAGAAGCCTCGACCACCTGGTGGTCATCGACATCTTCCGTACCGAGACCGCCGAGCTCGCCGACGTCGTCTTCCCGGCCACCGCGTGGGGCGAGACCGACGGCGTCCAGTCCAACACCGAACGCCGCGTCCAGCGCCTCCGGCAGGCCGTCCCGCCCCCCGGCGAGGCCAGGCCCGACTGGTGGATCGTCAGCCAGATCGCCCGGCGCATGGGCACCCCGGGATTCGACTACACCGAAGCCAAAGAGATCTTCAACGAACTCTGCTCGCTGAGCCCGATCTACGCCGGCCTCGATTGGGACCGCATCGAAAACGGCGAATACCAGTGGCCGGTCCCCGAGAAGGATCATCCGGGCACCCCGCGCCTCCACGAGAAGGAGTTCAAAAACGGACGCGGCATCTTCAGTATCATCGGCTACCGGGACCCCGCCGAAGTCATCGACGAAAAATTCCCGGTCTGGCTCACCACCGGCCGCCGCCTGCAGGCCTATCACTCCCGCACCCAGACCGGCCGGAGCGCCGGCATCGAGTATCTCCTCCCCAACGAGACACTGGAAGTGCATCCCGACGACGCCGAAGCCTGGGGTCTCACCCACGGCGGCATGGCCAAGCTCAGCAGCGCGCGGGGCAGCCTGGAGATCCCCGTCAAAGTCACCGACATGTCCCCCCGGGGCACAGTCTTCACCAGCTTCTCGTTCGCCAACGTCCCCGTCAACATCCTCACCGGCTCCGGCTACGACCCAATCACCCAAACCGCCGAACTCAAAGTCTGCCCGGTGCGCGTGGAGCCGGTGTGAGGGGCGCTACGCTCCCCGCAAAGAGCGCCGGCGAGCCGGGACGGGGAAAACAGGCACCCCACCGTGAAGACGAAATGTTACCGGTGTGACATTCGATTCTCCCTTTGGAGAGCCTGCGAAACGCGAAATCGTGAAGATCGTCCCGGGAAGGCGACTACCCCGAGAGATCCTCGATCAGGGTGACCCCCGGAGCCGTCGTGAACCCTGCCATGCTGTCCATAATCCGCGGAAGCTCGCCCAAGGAGATCGATTCACCGATCAGGCGCTGCGGTTGCAAATTTCCGGCAGCGACGTGTGCCAAGAGCGCGGGATAGGCGACAGCGCCCATCCCGTGGCTGCCGATCAGGTGGATCTCTCTGGCGATGATCCGGCCGATTGGAATGGGAGGCGTTGCGTGCTCGCCGAGCATCAAGCCGATCTGCACGTGGCGACCGCGAGGGGCGAGAACCCCGAGGGCGGCGAGGCAGGCGTCGGTCGAGCCGAGGGCATCGACGGTGACCTCGAACTCGTGGCCCGCAATCTCTTCTGGATGGCAGAGATAGTCTGCGCCGAGGCCCGCGGCGGAAGCGAGCGCGGCCTCGCGAATATCGATGGCGGTGACGATCGCGCTGAGGGATTTGGCGACCATCACCGCCGAGAGACCGACGCCCCCGCAGCCGAAGACGGCGACGCGTTCGCCCGCTTGCACCTCGGCCTGGTCCCGGTGGGCGAGAGCGCGGTAGGCGGTCGCGAAGCGGCAGCCCAGCGAGGCCGCGGCCGCAAAGCCGACGCCATCCGGCAGCCGCACGAGATTGGTATCGGCGAACGGGAGCGCGACCAGCTCTGCGAAGGCTCCGTTGCCGGTGACGCCCGGTTGGTACTGGTCGGGGCAGACCTGCGTGTTGCCGCTGCCGCACTGTGGGCAGGAGCCGCAGCCGCAGGCGAACGGCGCGGTGACGCGATCGCCGACCTTCCAGCGCCCCACCCCGCGCCCCACCGCTGCCACCGTTCCGGAAAATTCGTGCCCGAGCACATGGGGGAGATGGCGGACGTCGGGGTCGTGCCCCTGCCACGCGTGCCAATCGCTGCGGCAAACGCCGGCGGCGGCAACTTCGATGACCACGCCGCCGTCGGGAGGATCGGGCGCGGGAATCTCGACGATCTCCAGTGGCGATCCGAACTGGCTGAATTGGGCGGCTTTCAATGGGGCTCGATCATTCCTTGATCCGGGATGATCGTAGGGGACCGGCGCGAGATGCCAAGCGAAATTGCGCACCGCGACAATGCGGGGGAGGCGCCCCTTGAAAACTTGGTGTTCCCTCCCCCGTTTCGTATCGGCGGCAGGTCGCCGCCGCACCGGCCCCGCCTTTCCTCGGAGATTTGCATGCGATATCTGGCGCCCTTCCTACGAACTCGATCCCGCCTGCGGCTGGGAATCCCGACCGTCGCCCTGGCCGGCTTGCCGATGGTCGCGACGATCGCCGCCCCATGGGAAAATCCCAGCGAGCGCTACGCCGATCAATACCTCCAGTACGCGGACGCGAGCTGTCCCGTCGGGCACGATGAAATCCAACACTTCGTCTACTTCGCCCGTGACAGGGAAGCGCTTCGGGGTCACCCGTTCTTGGATCACCCGAGGTTTCGCGGCGCCCAGATCATGTATCCCTGGAGCCAACTGGAACCGGAGATGGGAAGCTACGATTTCTCGATGATCGCCGAAGACTTCGAATACCTCCACTCGCGCGGAAAGAAGCTGTTCATCCAACTCCAGGATGCGACCTTCGACCCCCGGTTTCGCGCCGCGCCGGGATACCTCGATACGCCGGAGTATGATGGCGGCTCAGTTCTGCAGAAGTCCGATGATGGCGCCCCCGAAGGATGGGTCACCAAACGGTGGAACCCGGAGGTCCAGGACCGTTTCGCGCGGCTGCTCCTGGCACTCGGTGGCGCGTTCGACGGAAAGATCGAAGGGATCAATCTGCAGGAAACAGCAATCGGTGTCAGTCACGAAGACGATGCATCGTTTTCACCCTCCCTCTACGTCGAGTCGATCAAAACCAACATGCTCGCGCTGGGGAAAGCCTTCCCCCAGTCCACGAAATTGCAGTATGCCAATTTTCTCCCCGGCGAGTGGCTCCCGTGGGAAGACAGGGGGTATCTTCGATCAATCTATGAGCACGGGGAATCGATCGGGGTAGGGCTCGGCGCCCCGGATCTCATGGTGCGGAGAAAAGGACAGTTGAACCACGCCTTGGCCATGATGCACGAGCACGATTACACCGTCCCTTTAGGAATCGCCGTCCAGGACGGCAACTATATCGGCACGACCGGCTCCGGCCGGCCCACGGAACCACCGCCCCCCCGTGAGAACTTGGTTCCCCTGCTGCACGCGTTCGCCAAGGATTTCCTGAAGGTGCGCTATATGTTCTGGGCAAACGAGGCACCGCATTTCCAAATGGATGTGATGCCGTGTTTCACCGGTAGTGCGGCCATCAACGAAACAGGCGCCCCATGAGCAATCACGGATTTGGCTGGATGGCGGTGGCTGCCGTGCTGTTGGGACTTTCCTCGGGTCGTTTGTTGGGCGACGGGGAAGGCACGGAGGGAACCGATACCTTCCCCCCACGCGCGGAGGTCATCGGAAAGCTGGCATCGCTGCCGGCCAACCACGGGATCCTTTTGGGCGAAGCGACCGTCGGGGGGAACTTCAACGAGACGGCAAAGCTCTACGAACTGGATGCGACAGGCCCCCGGGCGCGGGACTACTCGATCAAGATGTGCTGGGCGCCCGATCGCGGGCGGGCGCTATTCTGCGGGGCAAACCACGGGGTCCCGCACCGGCTGAACGACGTCTGGGAGTTCGATCTAACGTCGCTGACGTGGGTGATGCTGTATGCCCCCGACCTTTCGCGGGGATATGCCGATTTGGGAGAGGATGTTTCGGATGTCGCGTTCGCCGACGGGACACTGGTGACCGACCGAGGCGGACCGGCGGTCATCGCGCACACGTGGTGGGGCCTCTCCTATGACCCCGACAACCGTGAGCTGCTGTTCATGAACACCTGGGTCACCGACCGGGAGAAGGCGGTGCTCGCGCTGGGAGGCGATCCGGCGGAACTCTACCCCGGCCCTCCGCTCTGGGCATTCGATCCGGCAGACCGCACGTGGAGGGCCACCAAGGCTCCGCCGCCCTTCCCCCGTCCGATCTTCGGCGGCATGCTCGAGTTCGTCCCGCAACTCGGCGGGACGGTCTGGCACGCGAACAACTGGCAATCGCGCGCCACTTGGCTCTACCACGCCGAGTCCAACTCGTGGCGCGACCTGCGCGCCAACGGCACGGCCGGGGACTTCGAAACCGGCGCCCCGGAACCCGAACAGATCGCCTACCATGATCCGCAACGGGCGCTGCTCATCGCGCACCGGCACTACCGAACCCACCACTACGACCCGGAGCAGAACCGATGGCTCACCGTAGCCACCGGCAACGAGGGGGACGGCCTGACCCCCTACGGCCACGATGCCCGATCGGTCATCTACTACGATCCGGTGAGTGGGGACGGTCTCCTGCTCGAATTTGAAACGAACGCCCTGTGGGCTTACGCGCCCGGTGGACGTTCGTGGACGAAACTGCACCCGCGCGGCGATCCGATGCCTGGCGGCAACAAGCGACTCGCCTATCTCGATCCGGACTCCAACGTATTCGTGGTCATAGATCGTACCGCGGTGTGGGCCTACCGCTACCAGACGTCGCCTTGAACCCTCCAGGGGTGACGCCGTCCCAACGCAGGGACCTAGCCCGGGAGCAACCGCCAGGCACCTGGAGCGAGATCCTCTCCCAAGCGATACTCCCCGATGCGCTCCCGGTGCAGCGAGACGACCCGGTTCCCCACGCGGTGGAACATCCGTTTTATCTGGTGATATCTCCCTTCATAGAGAGTCACCCTCGCCCGGCGCTCGGCCAGGACGACTAACTCGCTGGGCAGCGTTGTGATCCTCTCCGTAGGGAAATAGAATCCTTTCAAGAACGCGTCGACCGCTTCCTTCCCGATAGGTTCCGCAGTCTCTACAAGATAGACCTTCGGAACCTTCTTCTCGGGATCGGTGAGACAGCCGGACCATCGTCCGTCGTTCGTTAGCAGGACCAACCCGGTCGAGCTACGGTCGAGCCGGCCAGCGACGTGTAACTCGTGACTCCAGGGAGCATCGATCAGATCGACCACCGTGGGGTGCTCGGCATCCACGGTGGCACTCACGTAGCCGGCAGGCTTGTGCAGCATGACAATCCGCCGAACCTCCCGGGCAAGCGGCCTGTCATCGACGACGACATCCGAAAACCGATCGACATCCACCTGGCTATCGCGCGCCACGGCGCCTCCGACGCGGACCTCCCCCGCCGCGAGCAGCCCCCGCGCATGGCGCCGGCTGCACGGGAGGTGGAGAGAAACAAATCGGTCGAGCTTCATCGGATTGGTACGGCTGATGCTTTCACTAATAGCGGCGGGCGAACAAAACCAAACCAATTGAATCAGCCATGGAAACCACCTCTGAAGACGTTATTGGATACATTCGTAAGCAGACCGGAATGCAGCGCAGCTACGCGCCCCATTCGCTGAAGACCAAGGCGCGCCGCCACGAGCGGCGCAAGATTCGAGAGGCCCTCCACCAGTACGCGCTGGATATCGGCGACCTCGAATAGATTCCGATTCCCCGGCCGTCCGGACTAGGGCGCGAGCTGGTGGATCGAGTGATGGATTTCGTTCTCGAACTCAGTTCCATCGGCCGCGCGCAGCCGGAACCGGATCGCCATCCCCCGCGATGGCGCGAGTTCGGGGATCGCGATGGTGACGGTTCTGCCGTCTGGAGCTAGCTGGGTTCCGGCGACCGCGAGCTGGCGCTCGTTGTAGTGCTTCGAGCCATAGCTCTTGGAGCGCTGCAGATCCCAGGCACGAATCTCGAACGCCCCCTCGGCTCGGGCCGACTGGGGATCGAGCGCATCGGTGAACGTCAGGCGGAGCGAGCCCGCCCGTGCGGTGATCCCGACCGGCAGGTTCTGGGGCGCGCCACCGATGTGACGGAGCCGGTAGAACCCGCCGGGGCGTTGCTGGGCTCCCCCCCACGCGAACATCCCCGCGGCATAGAGCTGGCCGTCGGCCGGGGAAAACCGTCCCCTCATGACGCCGGTGGGAAACTTCGGGATGGGGAGCGCCGCCATGCCCCCCTGTGCCTGCTTGCCGCCATCCGGCATGGTGACGATCTCGTGGGGGACGACGTAGACCTTGCCGTAGCCGTAGGAGAGGTTGAGCAGCGTGCCGTTCAGCCCTCCCCATCCCGCGCCCTCGGGCACCCAGAGCAGTTCGGATGGCGAGCGGTCGAAGCTGTTGGTAATCCAGCAGAGCGGCTGCTCCATAGCGTCGTCGGAGGCATCGGTGATATCGTGGAAGCCCATCATGTTCCCATAAAAACCTCCCGGGGTGACGTAGTTGATCCGGTTCTTCGGATTCCAATGCCCCTCCTGGTCCGTGACGACGAACGTTCCATCGGGATTGATGCAGACTCCGTTGGCCGCGCGGAACCCGGTGGCCAGGACGGAGGTCTCGCGCCCGTCGGCGGAAACCTTGAGGAGGGTCCCGTGGTGCGGGACGAGAGCCGGGAGCGCGTGACGGGCCGACTTGGCGTAGTAGAAGTTGCCCTCCGCGTCCGTCTGCAAACCCATGGCAAACTCGTGGAAATGCTCCGTGACCTGATGGTCGCTGTTGAACGCCTCGACGTGGTCGATCTCGCCGTCGCCGTTCCGGTCGTGGAGCGCCGCGATCTGGTCGCGGCAGGTCACGTGGATCACCCCATCGCGAAGCTTGAGCCCGAGCGGTTGGAAGAGACCGCTGGCCATGCGCCGCCACGTCACGGCTGACGGGGCGGTAGCCGCGATGCCCTCGACCGACCAAACGTCGCCCATCCACGTGCAGACGATCGCCCTGTTGGGATCACCGGGATCGAAGTCGAACCCGCCGAGACGCATCCACGAGTTCCACGGATTGGCCTCCTGGTCGGGGACGGAGAAGTCATCGATCGCCCACGGGGCCTCGCTGTAGGTCGTGGTGGCCTCGGTGGTGATGGGATCCTCAGTCTGCCAGAGTGGGGCGCCACCGGTGGTCAGCGCGGAGAGATCGCCATCCACCGGTTGGGCAAGGGCGTCGTGGGTGGCGGGATCGGCCTCGGAGAGAAACACGGTGAGTTGGGTGGGCGTGGCAGCCGCAGGGACGTCAAGCACCGAGAACCCGTCCGTTTCCACGACCC
>CAZKYJ010000069.1:0-12118 GCA_964556355.1 uncultured Verrucomicrobiales bacterium
CAGCCCACCCCAATTGACCGTGCCCGCCCTCGACGAAATCCTGAACCCGCCCATCGACGTCGGCACGGTCCCGCCCGCGGACCGGCTCCCGGGGGCCTTGCTCTACGCCTCGGCGGCACGCATCGGGGGCTCGGGGCTGGACGTCACCTCGCTCAACGGCATTCTCGCGTCCCACCGCGCCGGCTTCCTCCGCAAGGCCATCGGGTATGCGAACCAGCAGCGGGAGGTCCCCCGGAGGAACATCACCAGCCTGCGCCGCGCCCCGGTCCGCGCCCTCTCGTTTCTCGCCAGTCCCCGCTACTACACGGCGAAAAAGTGGTACGCCGACCACGCCGCCGCCCGCGCCTTGGCCACCGGAAAGTTCGATGCCTTCCACGGCTGGTCCGGCGACTGCCTCCAGGCGCTCCTCACCGCCAAGCAGCGCGATATCCCGACCCTCATCGACATCCCCACCTGGCACCGCAACAAGGGGCGCAGAAAGCCGTTCATCACCAAGAGCGAACGCGAGCAGCTCGCCGAGACCGGCATGGCCAAACTGAAAGCGCGCTTCCAGATCAGCCGCCAGCGCATGATCGCCGAGTACGAGCTGGCCGACCTCATCCTCGTCGCATCGGAGAAGGCCGCCGAGACCTTCCTCGCTGCCGGCATCGCCCCGGAGAAGCTGTTCTACGTTTCCCGCGGCGTCGATATCGACCACTACCAGCCGGCCGTTGCACCGCCGATTTTCCGGCTCGTCTTCGTCGGTGCGCTCATCAAGCGCAAGGGCGTCCACCACCTCCTGGCCGCGTGGAAACGGCTCGCACTGCGGGACGCCGAACTCGTTCTCGTGGGTACCGCGCACGACGAAATCAAACCTTTCCTCCGCGAGGACGCCGACAGCTCCGTGCGGGTCACCGGCTTCACGCGGGACGTCCAAGCCGAGCTCCGCCGCGCGACCGCCTTCGTCTTCCCGTCCGAGTGTGAGGGTGCGGCCAAGGTCACGTTTGAAGCCGCCGCCTGCGGCCTCCCGCTCATCACCACGCGGGAGTCCAGCGACGTCGCTGTCGATGGCACCAACGGCCTCGTCATTCCCCAGAACGATCCCGACGCCCTCGCCGACGCCATCCGCTACCTCTACGACCATCCGGAGAGAGTTGTCCCCTGGGGGCAGGCGGCGCGAAAGCGCGTCGTCGAGAATTTCACCTGGGATCACTACCGGGCGCGGCTGCTCAACGCCTACGCCTACGCGATGATGGCGTGATGGGCACAGGCTTGCCCGTTCGCCGCCCGGGGGGCGGGGTGACGCTCGCACCCGGAGCCCCGGTTCCCGGAGGTTGCACGGCCGTCCCGTTGGGTCACGTGTACGGCATCGTTGTCCACTCGTGGCGTCCAGAGCGCCCGATGATCGAGAGTGCTTGCGCCTCCGCGGTGGCGGTTCCCGTCGCGATAGCGCGGGGCAGGACGTGCCGGTGAGCCGGGAGCGGACGCCTGCTCTCCCTACTTCTTCGGCTTGGCCTTGAGCTGCGTGGGCGTGCCGCAGTACATGCACCGGAGCCAGCGGAAGATGATGCCGTGGAGCGCCGCGCTCCCCACCCAGCCGAGCGGGAAAACGCGGTGCGCCTTGTCGTTCTTGTGGCAGCGGCGCGCGAAGAGGAGGTGGCAACTGCACACTTTGCAACGGAAGCGGGCAGCCACCACGAGATGAAGCAGGCCGACGACGAGAAACGCGACAATCACAGGGACGAACGCGAGGACATAGTCCTCACCCGTCCGCCACCTTTGGAAAATGGCGATCGGGGTCCCGATGGAGACGGCGAGGAAAAGCAGCCGTGAAAGAAAGACGATCACCATCCCGATGTAGAGCTTCACCGGCTGCGGGTACTGGATGCCCCGCATGACCCAACGGGAAATCCCTGAGCCGCCGTCCGCTTCGAGCCGCTCCAGCTTCTTCGCCTGGATCGGCGGTGCCAGCGGGGTCACTTGGCTGCGGGTCTCCCGGTCGAGCGGCGCGACCGCCGTCCGCCCCTCCTGGACATCGTCGAAAGTGTGGATGCGGGCGAGGTCGAGGGGCTTGCGGGCGGCGTGGCGCCCCTCGGCGTCCGCCGGGGCACCGGAGCGGGAGACCGACCGGATGTCGAGGCGCCTGCCCTCCGCGTCGAAATAGTCGCGGGCGGCCGGAATCTCTTCCAGCGGGGGGAGCGTCTCCCCCGGCACTTCGCGCCCGGCGGCGTCATCCGTCCCGTTCGACCCGACGCGGGTGCGCGCGCTGTCGATCCACTGTGCGACGGTCGACCGGTCGGGAAGCTTCTTGTAGGCACCCAGCTCGGCATTGGCCTCGGTGAGCCGGCGGTAGAGGCTTTCGATGTCCGCGGCCGCCAGAGCCTCGGCACCATCGATCCCCAGCTCGCCCAGGAGCTTGGAGGCGGCTTGGGAAACGCCGTCGATGGCGAGGAGGGTAGACATCGGTCGGGGAAGGTGAAGGGATCAGCCTAGCAGACGGCGGGAGGATTTCCATTCCCCTCTCTATGGCAGCGCGGCAATCATGGCGGCCAGCTGGTCGCGGCGCGCCTCCCAGTCGGCGAGGTCGGCGCGGGCTTTGGCCACGGCCTCGGGCTTGGCACGTTCCACGAAGTTCGGGTTGGATAGCTTGTTCGTGGCCTTGGCGATTTCCCCATCGACCTTGGCCGCCTCTTTGCCCAGGCGGGAGCGCTCGGCCGCCACGTCGATCAGCCCCTCGAGGGGCATGAAGAACTGCCCGATGTCGGTGGCGGCGGCGGGCGTGCCGCCCGGAGCGGTGAAGTCCCCGTCCACGGTGACGGCAGCGGCCCCGGCGAGCAGCGCCAGGGTATCGGCCTCGCCGGCCACCCAGCCGGCCGACGGGACGAGGGTGAAGGCGACATCCCGGCTGGAGGCGAGGTTGTACTCGGCCTTGAGGTTGCGGAGCTTTCTCGCGGAGGTGTAGATCACTTCGGCTCGCCCGGTGGTGGCACCGGTTCCGCAGATGTCTCCGGTCGCCAGCGGGGTGACCATGAGCGGCGTGCCGTCGGAGAACCCTAACATCTCCCAAAGCTCCTCGGTGATGTGCGGCATGTAGACATTGAGGAGCGGGAGGAACCGGCGGAGGACGGTGTCGATGACCCAGAGCGTCGATGCCGTCCGCGCGGGGTCGGCGCCGTCGCGGAAGTCGCCCTTGATGCTCTCGAGATACCAGTCGCAGTAGTTGCTCCAGAAGAAGTCGTAGAGGTGCTGGGCGGCGTCGTTGAACTTGTAGGCCGCCAGGGCATCGGCGAAGTCCGACTCCAGCTGTTGGAGCTTTGTCAGAATATCCTCGGCGTAGATGGTGAGTCCCGCCGAGCTGTCCGGCGTCCCCGACTGCATCTGGCGGTAGCGGCAGGCGTTCCAGAGCTTGGTGGCGAAGTTCCGGCCTTCCTCGACCTGCTTCTCGTCGAACTTCACGTCAGTCCCGGTCGGCGCGATGCGCAGCAGGCCGAAGCGGAGGGCGTCGGCGCCATAGGTCGCGATGAGGTCGAGCGGGTCGGGCGAGTTGCCCAGGCTTTTGCTCATCTTCCGGCCTTGGAGGTCGCGGATGATCGAGGTGAAGAAGACGTTGGCGAACGGCTTCTGCCCCGTGAATTCGTAGCCGGCCATGATCATGCGGGCGACCCAGAAGAAAATGATGTCCGGGCCGGTGACGAGGTCGGTGGTGGGGTAGAACTTTTTCCGCGTGGCCTCGTCCATGGTGGCGAAGGGCCAGAGCCACGAGGAGAACCAGGTGTCGAGCACATCGGGGTCCTGCACCCATCCCTCGCCGTCCGGCGCATCGGTGCCGACATAGATATCTCCGCGCCCGGCGTGGCTCGTGTCGAGGGCGGTATCCTGCAGCTCGACGGCTTTCTCCACTCGGTAGTAGACGGGGATCTGGTGGCCCCACCAGAGCTGCCGGGAGATACACCAGTCTTGGATGTTCTCGAGCCAGTGGAGGTAGGTTTTTTTCCAACGCTCCGGGCGCAGGGTGATCTCCCCCGCGGCCACGGCGCGGGTGGATTCTTCCACGGCGGGGTATTTGAGGAACCACTGCATGCTGAGCCGCGGCTCGATAGGCACCTTGCCGCGCTCGGAGAAGCCGACGGTGTTCTCGTAGTCCTCGACTTTTACTAACAAACCCATCTCCTCGAGCTTCTCGGCGGCGCGGGCGCGGGCGGCGAAGCGGTCGAGGCCGTCGAGCCCGGGGACGTCCGGGCAGTTGATGCGGCCGTCGGGGTGGAGGACGTCGATGGCGGGGAGGTCGTGGCGCAGGCCGATCTCGTAGTCGGCGCGGTCGTGGGCGGGGGTGACCTTGAGGACGCCGGTGCCGAAGCCGATGTCGATGTGCTCGTCGGCGACGATGGGGATCTTCGCTTCGGGGAACGGGCGGACGGCATGTTTGCCGAGGAGGTCCGCGTAGCGCGGGTCCCCGGGGTTCACGGCGACCCCGGTGTCGCCCATGAGGGTCTCCGGGCGCGTGGTGGCGATCTCCACGAAGCGACCGGGCTCCTCCGCGATGGCGTAGCGCATGGTGTAGAGCTTGCTCTTCTGCGGGGTCGGGATGACCTCCTCGTCCGAGATGGCGGTGAGGGACTTCGGGCACCAGTTGACCATGCGTCGCCCGCGGTAGATGAGACCTTTCTCAAAGAGCTGGACAAAGACGTCGGCCACGGCCCGCGAGTAGCCGGAATCCATGGTGAAACGCTCGCGGCCCCAGTCGCACGAGCAGCCGAGTGCCTTGAGCTGCTGGATGATGATGCCGCCGTGCCTCTCTTTCCACTCCCAGATCTTCTCCGTGAAGGCCTCGCGGCCGAGCTCGTGCCGAGTCGGGCCGCCGTCTTTGCGCAGCTCGCGCTCCACCACCGACTGGGTGGCGATGCCGGCGTGGTCGGTGCCGGGGAGCCAGAGCACGTCTTTGCCCTCCTGGCGGGCGCGCCGTGCCAGGATGTCTTGGATCGTATTGTTGAGGACGTGTCCGAGGTGGAGGACGCCGGTGACGTTGGGCGGCGGGATGACGATGGAATACGCTTCGCCGGTCGCGTTCTCATCGCCATGAAAACATCCATCGGCCATCCAGCGGGCGAACCACTTGGCTTCGATTTCGGCGGGGGCGTAGGCTTTGGCTGGCTGGTCGGACATGGACGGCGAATATCTGGAACCCGTACCGCTTTGCAAAATCTAAAATGATTCTTGGGGCGTAAGCTTTGCGGTCGCGCCGGGTGGGGCTATCCTCCCCCGGAAATTTCAAAAAATCTTGACCCCCTACCATCCATACCTCCCTACAAGGTCGGATACCGAGCCCGACGCGATCGCGCGGCGTCGTGCGGTGCTGCGGATGTTGGGGCTCGCCCTGGTGGGGGGTGCGGCGCTGCCCTTTCTTGGCGGCGGCCAACTTGCTGCGGCGGACGCCGACGCCGGCTGGGACATCGTGGAGATCGGCGGGCGCGACTACATCACCGCGGAGAGCGTCAAAAAATTCTATCGTTTCACCACCCTGACGAAGAGCGGCAAGGGCATCATCCTGCGCTCGCCCACCCTCCAGCTCAACGCGACCGGCGGCTCCCAAGAGCTTTTCATCAACCGCGTGAAGTTCATCCTCAGCTACGCGGCGCAGCAGACCGGGGGGACGGTGGCGATCTCCCGGATGGACCTGGTCAAGCTGGTCGATCCCATCCTGCGCCCGAGCTACATCCGCACGGACAAGCCGTTTGACACCGTGGTCATCGACCCCGGACACGGCGGGCACGACGGCGGCGCGTCCTCGATCTACGGGCCGGAGAAAAACTTCGCGCTCGATACCGGCCGGAAGCTGCGGGAGATCCTCGTCAAGCGCGGCTACAAGGTCAAGATGACGCGGGAGGGCGACACCTACCCGTCGCTGCCAGCCCGGGTGAGTTTCGCCAACAAGGTGCCCAACTCGATCTTCGTGAGCATCCACTACAACTCGGGGCAGAGCGCGGCATCGGGCATCGAGACTTTCGCGCTCGCCCCGCAGGGCGCCTCGTCCACCTACGAGAGTTCCCGGTCCACCGATGCCCGGAACCTGCAGGGGAACTCCCGGGATTCGGAGAATATCGCGCTGGCCACCGCCGTGCACGCGTCCGCTCTCTACAACATCAGCTCCGCCGTCGATCGCGGCGTCAAGCGCGCGCGCTTCGCCGTCCTCCGCGGCATCAATAAACCGGCCGTCCTCTTCGAGGGCGGCTTCCTCTCGAATCGCACGGAGGCCCGGAAAATCGCCACCGGCGCCTACCGCCAAACGATCGCCAACTCCATCGCCGACGCCATCAACAATTACCGCAAGGCGATCACGAAGGTGCGGTAGGCAAGCGCCGGCCGCCCGTCCCGTTGGATTTCTACCGATTGCGCGCTATGGGCACGGGATGAGTGACGAGAGTGATGCATTGTATGACGAGGCGGTCGGACTGTTGGAGAAGAACGAGGCAGCGGCGGCCCTCGAGGCGCTGGAGCGATGCCTGATGGCCGACGCCGAGGACGCTCAGGCGTGGCGCTTGTACTCGGTCGTTCTCGGGGCGCTCGGACGCCCGGAAGACGCCGCCCGGGCCTCGGCGAAAGCGGATGCCCTGGGCATGGATCCCGTCGATGCGCTCCTGATGAAGGCTGTGGGGGCGACGGTTTCGGGCAACAAGGCTCAGGCGATCTGCCACTACGAAGACGCTCTGGAAATCAACGGCGAGAGCTTCGAAATCTGGGTGGCCTACGCCCTCCTCCTGCTGGAGGAAGGCTACCAGAAGGACGCCCTGGAAGCCTCGGCCAAGGCGGTCGAGTTCGGCGACGGCGAGCCCCAGGCCTGGTACGCGCGCGGACGGGTGCTCCGCCTCAATGGGGAGTTGGATCCGGCATTGGCAGCCTTCGATCGCGCCGTGGGGCTCGATGCCCAGCTCGCCCCCGCCTGGTACGAACGGGGCATGGTTCTCGATGGGACTGAGCGATACCCCGAGGCACTCGAATGCTTCGAGAAAGTGCTCGGCCTGACCCCCGACGATCCCTCAGCCAAGGAGGCCGAGCAAATCATCCGGTCGAAACTCGAAAACGGCACCGAGACCCGCTAGAGGTCGACTAGCCGGTGGATATCCACATTGGAAGGCGCGGAACCGTGATCTTCGTTCTCGTCGTCCTCCCCGAAGCTGCCGAGATCGCCGATGGGAGGCCCGGCCTCGGCGGGGCGTGACAACTCCGGAGGCGCCGCAGTCCCCGCAGGCTTGGCGAGCACATACTCGAGCCCCTCGATGACGAGTGCCCGAAAGGTGGTCGAGTGTTCGACGGCGTGAAGCTTCGCCTTTTTCAGCAGCGGATCAGGGATGACAACAGTGGTGCGCATACAGGCATAAAAGCGTACCGCCAGCATCGGTCAACGGGAATCGCGGGCGAACGTGCCAGCGATCGGCAGTCATCGTTCGCTGGGGCTCACCGGGTCGCTCTCGCTCCGGGGTTCGGTTAGTGAGTAGGCGCGCACAAACAAGAAGCCGAAGAGCGGAAGCCCGACGAGAATGGCAAATACAACGACGATGGCTGCCCGTGCCCCGGAGCTCGTCGAGCCACCATCACCCATCGGGATGAGCGCGAGGAGCTGGCTCAGTCCGAAAAGCATGGCCTGGACAGTGAGGCCCGCTACGGAGAGGGCGAGAATGGCATGGAGGCCCTCCCGGAAATGGGTCTTCCACACCGTGATGAACTTCTTGGGGCGATGGCAATTCATGGGCTGGTCTCGTTTCCCGCGACCTGGTTTACCTAGACGCCCAAGCTCTCGGAATGGGTTGCTGCTCTTTTGAGAACCGGAGCGAAAACTGCTTCCGGAACGATGTTCAACTGCATGCGGGCATCGGCATCCGCGCGAACAGTAGCATGGCTGGATTATTCGTGCCATGCGGCGTCCTTCAACGCTGATGTCTCAGCCGCATCCACAACAGGTACAATCGCGGACCGCATCGACCGAAGGTAGTCGTTGACGGTCTCGGGGGCGTAGCATCCCGCCCGACCTCACGGGGCTGCGCTCCAGTGGCACCACACCGACCGGGACGATCGCCGTCTCTCGATCGCCGGGAGAATCATCAATCCGATCACCCGGAATAACATCGCGATTTACCCTCTCGGCGTCGGTATCGACCCAACAGGCGTCACGTCTGATCGTTCTTCTCGAACCGGCACCCGATCAAGCCGATTTCTGGTGCTATCTCGATTCACCGGAGCAGATAGCGATCGCGTCAATCCACATAAATCATCTCGTTGGTATTGAGCAAGGCGAGACAGTAGTCGGTGAGTTCGCTCTCGGCCAAGAATCGGAGGCCGAGCGCCCGCTCTTCATCATCCGGTGGCCGTGCAAAGAGAAGCGCGTAGGCAAGGTCGATCTTCTGGTCGGGTTCGCTCGCTTCACGGGAAAGGCGTAGGGCCAGGTCCTCTGCTGCGGCGAGCGAGAACTCGGAGTTCAGGAGCATGAGTGATTGTGGGGCGGTGGTCGAGTGACTCCGGCGCGAGCAGCTCGCATTCGAGTCGGGCCGGTCAAAGGCATCGAAGATCGGGTAGCGGAGGTTCCGTCGGACGAAGAGATAGATGCTCCGGCGGCGGTGCCCCGCCTCGTCGGGGGTGACATCCCATTGCTTCTTGAGCAGCGTCGAGGTGACTTCTTTCGGCAGGGGAGGCCGGACGCCGGGGCCGCCACCGTCGGGATTGAGCTGTCCGGAGATCGCAAGAAAGCTGTCGCGGATCTCTTCGCCGTCGAGCCGACGGCGCATGGGCACCAACGGGGAGCCGGCGGTGGCGGCCGCCTGGCGGTAGGAGCGGGAGGTGACGATGAGGCGGTGCATCGCTTTGAGGCTCCAGCCTTGCCGCGGTAACTCGGTGGCCAGCCAATCGAGTAACTCGGGGTGGGCGGGGGGCTCCCCCGTCGCCCCGAAGTCACCCGAGGTCACGACGATGCCGCTCCCGAAATGGTGTTGCCAAAGGCGGTTGACGATGACCCGCGCCGTCAGCGGGTGGTCGGGGCGGGTGAGCCACCGGGCGAAGGCGGTGCGGCGCATCGACGTGGGCGCGCCAGCGTCCGGGGGAGCGATGGTCGCTCCCTGCGGATTGAGGACGCGGAGAAAGGCGGGGCCGACCTTGGCCCCCTCGCTCCTGAAGTCGCCCCGCAACCGGACGAAGCTTTCGGGGGCGGTAGACTGCGATTCGCGGACGGTGGTGCCGAGCGGCTTGTCCCGCTGGGGGCCGACCACGGTGTTGGCGAATATCGCGCGCATCCGGTAGAAGTCATCGATGCTCACCGGGTCGGTCTTGTGGTCGTGGCACTGGGCACAGCCGAGGGTGAGGCCGAGCAGGGACTCGCCGACCGTAGCGGTCATGGCATTGAGGAACGTGTGGCGCCGCTCTTCCGAGAGGTTGATGTCGGCCATGTCGGGGCCCGCCATGAGGAACCCGGTGGCGGCCTGCGCGGCGGCATCGTCCGGGGCGATCTCGTCGGCGGCGAGCTGGAGCTGGACGAAGCGGTCATAGGGCATGTCCGCATTCAATGCATCGATGACCCAGTCGCGGTAGCGCCACGCCTCGGGGCGCACCTTGTCGTGCTCGAAGCCATCGCTTTCGGCGAAGCGGGCGACGTCGAGCCAGTGTTGGGCCCAGCGCTCGCCATAGGCCGGCGAGGCTAGCAGCCGGTCGACGACGCGGGCGAAGGCGCCGGGCGAGCTATCGGCGAGAAACGCGGCGACGGCCTCCGGCGTCGGAGGTAGTCCGGTGAGGCCGAAGGTGACGCGGCGGATGAGGGTGCGGCGGTCGGCCTCGGGGGCGAACGCTCTTCCCGCCTCCGCCCGCTTGGCGCCGACGAGCTGGTCGATGGAGCGAGCGGGATCGCCGACGGGTGACCGGAAGGCCCAGTGCTGGCGTTGGGCATCCGAGATCGGCTCCTCGGCGCGCGCACCGGCGAGGGTGAGCGCCAGCAGCACGGCGGCTCCGAGGCGGGACATCGGTCAGGCGAGGATCGGGGTGATGACTTTGCCGGCCACGTCGGTCAGGCGTTCGTCGCGCCCGTGGTGCGGGAACGTGAGTTCCTCGTGGTCTATCCCTAACAGATACAGAATTGTGGCATGAAGATCGTTGATATGAACCTTGTTGTCGACCGCCCGCAGGCCGATGGCATCGGTCGCACCGTAAGTCATTCCTCCCCGGACGCCGCCGCCGGCCATGACGGTGCTGTAGCCGTAGGGGTTGTGATCGCGACCGAGCCCCTTCTCGCTCATCGGCATGCGCCCGAACTCCCCGCCCCAGATGACGAGGGTGTCCTCGAGCAGGCCGCGGGCCTTGAGGTCGCGGAGGAGCCCGGCCACGGGTTTGTCGGTGGCGGCACAGTGTTGGCCATGGTTTTTCAGGACGTCGTCGTGGGCGTCCCAGCCGTTGGTGTCGCCGCTGTAGAGCTGGACGAAGCGCACCCCGCGCTCGATCATCCGGCGCGCCAGCAGGCAGCGGGTGCCGAACTCGTCGGTGGGTTTTTCTCCGATCCCGTAGAGCTCGCGGGTCGCCTGAGACTCCCCCGAGATATCGACCAGATCCGGGGCGGCCGCCTGCATCCGGAAGGCGAGTTCGTAGGAGCGGACGCGCGCTGCCAGCTCGTCGTCGAAGTCGCGCTCCCGCAAGTGTCGGGCGTTCAGCTCGCCCGCCAGCTCGAGGATGCCCCGCTGCCGGGCATCGGAGATCTCAGGTTGGGGCTGGAGGTTCAAGATCGGTGCCGGTCCCGGGCGCATCGTCGTCCCCTGGTAGCTCGCTGGCAGGAAGCCGCTGCCCCACGCGGGCGGTCCGCCTTTGAGGCCGCCGCCGGGGTCGGGCATGACCACGAAGGCGGGCATGTTCTGGTTGGCCGTGCCGAGGCCGTAGGCCACCCAGCTTCCCAGGCTCGGTTTGCCGGCCAGGACCGAGCCGGTGTTCATCTGGTAGACCGATTGCGGGTGGTTGACGCTGTCGCCATGGCACCCGCGGAGGACGCAAAGCTCGTCGGCCATCCCGGCCATGTGGGGGAGGAAATCGCTGATCTCGATGCCCGATTCCCCCCGCGGCCGGAATTCTTTTACCGGCGCCAACAGCGGGTTCTTGGCCACGTTCCGCCGCGTCATCACCCGCCCGAAACTCTCCGGCAGCGGCTGACCCGAGTACGTCGTTAGCTCCGGCTTGGGATCCCAGAGGTCGACGTGGCTCGGCCCGCCGTGCATGAAAAGGTAGATCACCCGCTTGGCCGTGCCCGCAAAATGCGGCCGGAGCGGTGCCATCGGATCCCGCGGTGCCGGTGCCGCCCCGCGCAGGCCGTCGAGCCCCAAGAGGTGGGATAGTGCCACGGCGCCAAATCCGCCGCCCGCCCGCCGCAAAAACTGGCGGCGGTTGGCGCTCGAGGGGAAATGGGGGCGGGATTCCATCGCGGGCAGACCCAGTATACCCGGAACCAACCGCAGGAGAAAGCGGAGAAGATCGGCCGCAAAAATTGCTCAGTAAAAACGTTTTGTTTGCGCGTCCGGCGATTCCCACCGACGCTCGATATCATGAGAACTCCCGTATTGTCTGCGCTGGCCGCGGCTTCGATCACCGTCGCCACCCTGATCCCCGCACCGGGTGCGTTTGCCCAAGACGATTTCCGCCCACCGGCCGTGCCGCTGGTGGCATGCGATCCCTATTTCAGCATCTGGTCACAGGCCGACCATCTCACCGACACCGGGACGACCCACTGGACCGGCAAGCCCCACCGGCTCGCGGCCTTGCTCCGGGTCGATGGCCAGACCTACCGGCTCATGGGGACGACCCCGGAGAGCGCGCCGGCCCTCGAGCAGACCGCGGTCGCGGTCCTGCCCACCCGCACGCTCTACGCCTTCCGAGGCGACGGATTTGAGGTCGACTTGATCTTCGCGACCCCGGCGCTGCCAGAGGAAATGAGCCTGCTGAGCCGGCCGGTGACCTACGTGACCTGCGAGGTGCGCTCTACCAACGGCGGCGAACACGAGTTCGCCTTCTACTTCGACGCCGCGGGAGAACTCGCCACCAACCTGACGGACCAGGAAGTCGTCGGTAGCAAAGAGACGCTCGGTAACGGCTCCGCGCTCAAGGTCGGAACGACCGCGCAGCGCAT
>CAZKYJ010000070.1:0-12103 GCA_964556355.1 uncultured Verrucomicrobiales bacterium
CTGCCAGGCATACTCGACGTAGTAGTCGATGGGAAGTCCACCGACTCCACCGGCGAGGCTGGCACCGAAGCTGTTGTTGCTGTTGATGTCGCCCGCCTCGTTGCCGAGATCGAGCAGGTAGGCGTAGCCCGTGAGGGTCGCGCCGGGAATTCCGGTGTAGCTGGCATTGATAAAATGGCTATCCCCTTCGAAATCCTGGCGTCCGGCGGCGTTGTTCTCCGAGCCGAAGATCCGCTCGACCCGGTTCACGTAGGCGTAGTAGAGGCGGAAGTTCTCGATGGCGGTAACATCGAGCACGGCGGCATCGAAAGTCTGCTCGTTCTGGCGCCAGCCCACGTTGCCGATGAACCGGGCGTTGTCGAGAATGATGCGCTGGCGTCCGACCTTGACGAGCGCCCCGTGGTCGTCGTACTGCACCCACGCCTGGTTGAGTTCGTGAGACTCGGGATCCGCGATCACCGAGCTACCGGTGTCGCCATGGGAAAGGTAGTTCGCGCTGTCCCGGTCGGCCACCAGCGTGCCCTCGTATTCGGCAAAAGCGCTGAACGGACCGATGTCTTTCACGAGGAGCCCGACGCGGTTCCGGAGGGTGAGGGCGTCGCCCGAATCGAGGCCGTCGGTATCGACGTACTCGTAGCGTGCCCGGGAGTCGATCGAGATCTTGAAGTGGTCCCAGAGGCTGACCTCCGGCTCGGGCTCCATGACGATGGGATTCTTGTCGGCAGTCATCATCTCGCCGGCGTAGGCGGCGGCGATCGAGGTGAGGCTGGTGGCGAGGAGGACGGATCGGATTCGGATCATTGAGGATACTGATTTAAGTGGAAGTGATGGGTGAAGTTTGAGGTTCGCCGGACTTCATAGCGCTTGGCATACAAGTGCCGCGGAAGCGCCCCATGGTTTCTCCACATTGTTTTCATTGGCACGATGAGTGCATCTCATTACAAAAAAGGCCGGTCGCGCGAACGCGACCGGCCTGCGAAAGCGGTGGGCGACTTCCCTAGAGGCCCTCTTTGATCATGTTCTCGAGCTTGACGATATCGGCCGAGAAAGCGCGAATGCCGTGGGCGGTCTTCTCGACGGCCATGGCGTCCTCGTTGAAGAGAAAGCGGAACGACTTCTCGTCGCAGGGGATCTTCTCGATGTCCATCGACTTGGCGGCGTCGGCGTCGAGCTTCTTCTCCACCGGGTCGGTGGAAGCGGCGAGTTCCCCGAGCAGGCCGGGGCTGATGGTGAGCAGGTCGCAGCCGGCCAGCTCGGTGATCTGCCCCTTATTCCGGAACGAGGCCCCCATGACTTCGGTCTCGTGGCCGAACTTCTTGTAGTAGTTGTAGATCGTCTTGACCGACTGGACCCCGGGATCGTCGGCACCGGTGTAGTCGGTGTTGTACTCCTTTTTGTACCAGTCGTAGATCCGACCGACGAACGGCGAGATCAGCTTGATGCCGCCCTCGGCGCAGGCCACGGCCTGCACCGTCGCGAAGAGGAGCGTGAGGTTGCAGTTGATCCCCTCCTTCTGCAGGACCTCGGCGGCTTTGATGCCCTCCCAGGTGGAGGCGATCTTGATGAGGACACGCTCACGGGGGATACCATCCTTCTCGTAGAGCTTGATGAGGGTGCGGCCTTTTTCGATCGACCCCTCGATGTCGAAGGACAGGCGGGCGTCCGTCTCCGTGGAAACGCGGCCGGGGACGATGTCGAGGATCTCCTTACCGAAGAGGATCAGGATCTGGTCGATGACGGAATCGACGAGCGCATCGCCGGAGAGGGCGCTCCCCTTGTGGTCGGCGATGGCCTTGTCCACCAGGTGACGGTATTCGGGCTTCTGGCTGGCGGCGAGGATGAGCGAAGGGTTCGTGGTGGCATCCTCGGGCTTGTAGTCCTTCATGGCGGCGAAGTCTCCGGTATCGGCGACGACGCGGGTGTACTGCTTGAGCTGCTCGAGCTGGGTGGTGGCGGTCATGGTGGTCATGGTTTTCGGTCGGTTCGGTGTGGTTAGGTAGAATACTCCCAGTGCCCTTATACAACGCACATCAGGCGCGTGGCAAGGATTGCGTTGGGAAAATGACGATATCTTTTCACGGGGGACCGACTTTGTGAAAAATTTCACAAATTCAGCTTGCGGGCCCTTGGCCGGACCGTAGTGTTTTTGCCCATGGCCGAAACCGCACTCCAGCACGCCGCCTACGACTCCAAGGTCGAGGGTAACGTCATATTCACGAGGGTCGATGCTGCCATCAACTGGATGCGCAAGAATTCCCTTTGGCCGATGCCCATGGGGCTGGCCTGCTGCGCGATCGAGCTGATGGCGACCGGCGCCTCGCGGTTCGATATTTCGCGCTTTGGTGCGGAGGTGATGCGCTTTTCCCCGAGGCAGAGCGACGTGATGATCGTGGCCGGGACGGTGACCTACAAGATGGCGCTGGCCGTGAAACGGGTCTGGGATCAGATGCCCGAGCCCAAGTGGTGCATCGCCATGGGCGCGTGCGCGTCCAGCGGCGGGATGTATCGCAGCTACGCCGTGCTCCAAGGGATCGACCAGCTCCTGCCCGTGGACGTCTATGTTTCCGGTTGCCCTCCCCGCCCGGAGGCGCTGATCGAGGGGCTGCTGAAGCTCCAGCGCAAGATTGACGGCGAGGAGTCCACCGGCGCGCAAAAGCGTGAACTCATCGAATCGATTTCCTGATCCCGAGAACCGATGGATGCCACCACCAGCGAATCTGCTGTCCCGTTCGCCACCCGCCTCACGGACACTTTTGGGGAAAAGATCCTTGGAAGCACCGAATTCCGCGGGGAGACGACGGTCACACTCGAGGCGGCCGCCATCGTCGAGGTGGCAACGTTTTGCCGCGACGCGCTAGGCTTCGACTTTCTGGTCGACGTCTGCACGGTCGACAATGCGGGCGAGGACCCGCGGTTCGAGGTGGTTTACCACCTCTACTCTTACTCGACGTTCGCCGGTCTCCGGCTCAAGTGCACGCTCCCGGAGGACGCGGCGGAAATCGCTTCGGTTTCCTCCGTTTATCCCACGGCCAACTGGCACGAGCGGGAGGCCTACGACATGATGGGGATCCGCTTTGCCGGCCACCCGGACCTGCGCCGGATCCTGATGTGGGAAGGCTATCCGTTTTACCCGCTGCGCAAGGAGTTTCCGCTCGGCGGGAAGCCCAGCGAGATGCCGGACGTGGCGTTTACCGGCGTCGCCCCCTTGGAGGGGGGACCGTTTGTCACCGCCCCGACGACTGCCGGAACGGTGGCGCGCGAGCCGCGATCCCGCGATCAGGATCGGGGCTAGCACCCGTTTCCCGCTTGGACAAAAAACGCGCTTCACAGATCGTGCCCCCGCGCATATCTTGGCGGATGCCCGTCTCAAAATCCCGACTCCTCTCGCGGTCAGCCGTCCTCGTGGCTGGCGCTATGACCTTCGCTCCCCTCGCTGGCCTCGCGGAGGATGCCGATCCGTTCGCCGTCAAAAAATCGGTCGATGAACTCCGCGACGAGCTCAACAACGCCTCGGACGAAAAGCTTCCGGGCCTGATCGACCAGATTGCGGCGGAAGACCTGAAACTCGCACTCGAGTTGGCGCATGACACCCAGGGCAAAGGCGGGATCATCGCCGGGCACTGGCGCCCCGCGCCCGACAAGGTCGCGGCGTCGTTCGCCATCGCCGCCTCCGCCGGATCCTCCCAGTACCGCGACCACCTTCTCCTCGGGCTGATCACCCAGTGGACGCCCCTCGATCCACAGGCCGCGCGGGCGGCCATCGGGACGCTCCCCGAGGGCGTCCTCCGCGGCGACGTCCAAGACCAATATGTCCACACGATCATCCGCACCCGTCCCGCCGAAGCCCTCGACATGGCCGTGGCGGAATCGGGGCAACCCGGGATCGGAATCAAAGTGAGCGCCGCCGCGTCCGCGTTCGCCCACAGCGATATCGTTGCTGCCGCCGCCGCGATCAGCAAGATCCCCGCCGACAAGCCCAAGGCACGGCTCGACGCCATCGCCGCGTCCACGGCCGTCTGGGTAACCACCGATCCGAAGGCGGCGTCGGTGTGGGGCGCGACCTTGCCAGAGGGCGACGAACGGACGGTTGCCTACGAAGAGATCGCCTACGGCTGGGCAGAGACCGACGCCGCAGCTGCCGGTGCCTGGGCGGGATCGCTCGAAGCGGGCTCCCCCCGCGATTCCGCGCTGCAAGCAGTCGCCTTCCAAGCCGCGCTCGACGCCCCCGCCACCGCCTTCGATCTGTCGGCAAAAATCAGCGATCCCGAGCTCCGGAGAAGCTGTTTGGAGAGCACGCTGCACACGTGGAGCACCACGGACGCCGATGCAGCCCAGAAGGCGCTGGCAGCGAGCTCCCTCAGCGAAGAGGAGAAAACCGCGCTCGCGGAGACGATCGTCGAGAGCTAGGCGCCCCCGTGCCCCGGGACGCTCCGGCCGTGGTGGCCATAATCAGCTGGCTCCACCGAAGAGGCTCTTGAAGCCTCGTGCCACCTTGTCGAACACCTGGAGCGACCGCCGCGGATAATTCTCTCTCCCCATGATGACAATCGCCCGGCACCCGGTCTTCGAAATGGCGGTCTGGTGGAAGGTACCGGCCGCGGCGCGCATGTAATCGCCGGCACCGAGCACGACGCCGTTGGTGCACAGGTCTCCGGAGAGGACATAGACCTCCTCGGCACGTCGGTGGTAATGCCCGGGAATCTCGGCACCCGGCGCGAGATCGCCGAGGACGACCGCGAAACTGTTCATCCCCCCGGCCGAGAGCTCGCGGTAGCGAACCCCCTTGAACGGGGACGCCTTCCACTCGCCCTCGTTCGCCATGAGGAACGAGAAAGCGGCGGCAGCTTCCTCGCCCGCCGCCTCGGAGGCGAGGTCATCGATCCCCGCCTCGCCACCTTCCTGCGGGGTTTTGGCGATGACGTCGAGAATCCGTGCCCGGACATCGGGCGACGGCCGCTCCCCGCCGTCCTGGGAGATGGTGGCGGCGGTCAGGCTGACCACGTCTTCGAACTGGGAAACGACCTCGGCGGCTGGCGCGCCCGCAGACTGCAGCCAGCTTTCGAACTCGCGCAGTTCCGCGCCGTCGAGGGCGCCTGCCGCGTAGAGCGCGGCAGACTCCAACCTTGAGGTTGGAATGGTTTCGTTTGATTCGGTCACTTTTTTGGGGGGGATGTTTCTCGTCACGGATGCCGAGCGTAGAGGAGACGGAGAAACCGCCCGGGCACCGGACTCACCCGAATCGCGGTGACGACTTCCACTTCTCTCAACATAGTCTTATAACCCTACCGGTTGCGGTTTTTTGCTTCCCCGGACTTCAACACGGGCGAAAGGTGTTCTCTCATCGACGCCATCCCCCTCCAGATCCACGCTTTCACCGTGCCGATTGGGCGATCTAGCTGCTTGGCGATTTGCTGTTGGGTGTAGCCTCCGAAGTAGGCTAGCTCGATTGCGCGGCGCTGTCCATCGGGGAGGTTCGCCAGGGCGTCGCGCACGATCGCCGACGTCTCGCCGGGTAGCGGCAATACTTCTGCTACCGTTTCCTGCTCCGATGTTCCGGGGAGGGCTCCCTCGTTCTTGGCAGTCTCGACGGTCGCCGACCGCCGGTTGCGTGACCGCAGGCGGTTGAGCGAGCGGTTTCGGGCCATCGTCATCAGCCAGGTGACAGGGCGCCCCTTGTCGACGTCAAAGCTTCCTGCCTTTTTCCAGACGGTGACAAAGACCTCTTGCAACACGTCCTCGGCCTCGGCGCGGTCGAGGACGACCTTGTAGATGAGGCCGAACAAGATGCCCGCGAACGTGTCGTAGAGTTCCGCCAGCGCGTCCCCATCGCCCCCGGCGATCCTCGCCAGCAGGGCGGCAGATCGGGCGTCGGCTTCTTGTTGCTCTGACATGCGCCCTCGTTTTGTACCGTGTTCGGGCAAATAGCAACCTCGACTCGTCGGCGGAACCCGGCCGACTCCCCCTCGTGGATACCAGGCGAACGACGGTTGCAACCGGTCGGCCCTCCGCGGGGTAGCAACTCGTGGAGACGGCATCGATTCCCTCCCAGATGTCGCTTTCCCTCCCCGGCCGTCCCGGGCTGCCGACGAGGAGGGCGCACGGGGCTCCCCCCATCCGTAGCGTTCCCCATCGCGGTGCCCGGGGCGGTCATTTTTTGCATGGGTGCCCCGTGGATCCGAGGTAGAGTCCCGGCGATGACCCCACGAAACCGCGCCTTCATGATGACCCTCGCTACCGCTGCCTCGCTCACCCCGGCCACCGCTGGAAACGCGGCCGAACCCTGGACAGCCGCCCCCGACCTCGTCGAGAAACTCTCGGAGAAGAGGAGCGAGTTCAACTATCGTGAGGAGGCTGTCCCGGCCTACACCCTGCCCGACGTCCTCGGTGGCGCCACGACGAAAGAGGCATGGGAAGCCTCCCGGCGTGACGTGCTGATCGAACAGTTTCGGGAACACGTCTACGGACGCCGCCCGGGCGCACTCGATGCCATTTCTTTCGAGGTCACGAATACGGACACCGGTGCGATGGGCGGCGCGGCCACGCTGAAGGAGGTGGCCGTCACCTGCAGCAAAGGCGAGAAATCGCTGACCATCGACCTCGTAGTATTTTCCCCCAACGCCGCGACAGAGCCCGTTCCTGCCTTCCTCCTCATCAACAACCGGGATCCTTCCAACATCGATCCGACCCGGAGCGTCAAAGAAGGATTTTGGCCCGCTGAAGAGATCATCGCCCGGGGGTATGCCGCCGCCGCATTTTCCAATCGCGACGCCGATCCGGACAACTTCGATGGCTTTGCCGATGGTGCCCACGGCCTCTTCGAAGATCCGGCCGAGCGCACCGCCAGCTCATGGGGCACGTTGTCGGCCTGGGGCTGGGGAGCGTCGCGCTGCCTCGACTACCTCGTGACGGACAGCGCCATCGACGCATCGAAGGTCGCGGTGATCGGGCATTCGCGCGGTGGAAAGACGGCTGTCTGGGCAGCTGTCGAAGACCCGCGCTTTGCCATGGCCGTCTCAAACGAGTCGGGCTGTGGCGGGGCGGCGCTGAACCGGCGCAAATTTGGGGAGACCGTCGCACGGATCACGTCCTCGTTCCCCCATTGGTTTTGTGGGAATTTCGCCAGCTACGGTGGGCGCGAAGAGGAGCTGCCGGTCGATCAGCACCAGGTGATCGCCTTGCTCGCGCCCCGGCCGGTCTACATCGGCAGCGCGGCCGGCGATCTCTGGGCCGATCCGCGGGGCGAGTTCCTCGCGCTCGCCCACGCGTCGCCCGCCTACGCCCTCTACGGTCTCGATACCCTGTCCCCCGATCCGATGGCGCCGCTCGACGTCCCCGTCTCCGCGGGGCACCAGGCCTACCAGATTCGTCCCGGCGACCACGGGCTGACGGCGGTGGACTGGGAGCGCTATCTCGATTTCGCCGATCAGGTTCTGCGCCCCTAAGATACTGGCCTACGCCGCCGCGGGAGGCCGGATCTAACGCCCCGGGGGGGGAATCGCCGGTGATCTCCGGGGCGATACTCCGGCACGGCCGGAGCGAGCCGTGCCCGGACGCCACAATCGAAGGATCCAAAGGCGGAGCCCTCGGGCCCGAAGGCCATCTCCAGCACCAGGGCGATGGACGGGGCGGCAATACGGCCGAGCATCGAGATGCCGATCCTCCACCCCCCGGCCGTACAAGAGTAACGCAGCCCGACTAGCCCTGGCAAGAAACCCCCGAATCTCGCATTAGAAAACTAGCCGGGCTGCGTCTTCAACCCCTGTCGGCACTAGGCCGACATCAGTATAAACGCGCGAACGGGCACTTTGTTTCACCATTTTGGCGAGTTTTTTCGACAATCTTTCGAGGTGCGGTGCGCGTTGGCCACGGGCGGAGGATTGCCGTATGCTTCCGCCGTGCTGAATCGCCTCCAGAAACATCGTTTGGGGAAGTCGTTGCCCCTCGCCTTGGACTGCGGCCTGGGAGTGGTGCCCTGCGCCGCCCGATCGGACGGGGATACCGGGTGGGGAGATCGGGAAACGCGCTTGGCAAACCAGTACATGGGGCTGCTCCAGCGGACGCCGGATGCGACAAACGTCGTCGACCTTCTCTGGGATCTCTATGCCAAGCACGGTTCCACCGAGCTTTTGATCGCCCACTTTGCCGCCCAGGCGGAAGCGAGCCCGCTGGCCCGGCTGATCCATGGCCAGCTCCTCGGCAAGGGCGGTGACCTAGCTGGCGCCCGCGCGGCGTTCGAGTCCGTCCTCGCGGACGCCCCCGGGAACGCGGTCGCCCTCGATGGGCTCATCGGCGTGGCGACCCGGCAGAACGATACGGCGGGTGCGGTTGCCGCGATCCGGCAGCGCCTCGGCCAACTCGAAGAACGGGGAGCCCCCACCGCAGATCTGCAGCTCCGTCTCGGCGGGCTGCTCGATCAGATGGCGGCGCGGGACGATGCCGCTGCCGCCTACCGCGCCGCAGCGCGCGCAGCGCCCGGCGATGCCGACACCGTCCGGCGCTCCGCCCGCGGGCTCGTCCGCACCGGTAATCTCGGGGAGGCGATCGGACTGCTCGTAGCGCTCGCCGAATCCCGGGACGACCCGGCGGCCAAACTGGACGTCCTCCGTGAGCTCGTCCGGCTCTACGAACTCGATGGCCGTATCGAGGAGGCTGCCGCCACCCTGGAGGAGGCCTTGGCCGTGACCCACTTCGAACACCACCTGCACCAGGAGTTCTTCCGGCGCCTCGAACGGCTCTACGAACGGGAGGGCCGGCTGCCCGAACTCGAAGAACAACTTACGGATCGCGCGTCGACCCCCCACCCTACCGAGGCAGACCTCGTGGCCGTCGCCCGGTTCTACGCGCTCACCGCGCGCCCGAAAGACGAGCTCCACTGGCGTCGCACGCTCCACGAGACCTTCCCGAATCGCGCCGACTACCATCGGGCACTCGTCGATTGCCTGCTGGAGAACGACGCCTACGACGACGCGGCCACCGAACTGGATGCGCTCCTCGCCCGCGGAGGCTCGACCTCGCTCCCACTCGTCCTGCTCCGCTGCGAAATCGACGCGAAATGCGGCCAGCGCGAGAAGGCCGCCGAGCGCCTCGAGGCCGCGTACCGGAGGTTGGCCGGCGACCGGTCGGCCGAACGGGCGATCCTCGACTTCGCCACGGCAAACTATCTGGACGAGACCGCGCGGACGATCCTCGAATCAGCCGCCGAGGCCCAGCCCGACGAACAGGAACCCGCGTGGGCTCTCGCACGTTTTCTCATCGATCGCGGGAAGGATGCCGCCGCGGAAGCAGCCTTGGAAAACTGGGTCGGTGCGGCCCCCGACGGATCCGTGCCGGGTCGCATGCGAGAGGCGGCCGCCCTCCTCGCATCGCTGGAGAAATTCGATGCCGCCCGGCGGTTCGGCGAGCGCGCGTTGGACGGGGAAATCCGGGATGCCGAAGCCCTCGCGCAGCTCGCGGAGATCCACTTCGAGCAGGGGCGCAGCGACGTTGCACTGCCGATGCTCGACGAAGCATGGCACCTGAGCAGCGACCACGAGCAGCGTGTCCGTTTCGACCAGCGGGTCTTCAGCTACCTCCAGCAGGATAGCTTCCGCACGGAGGCCGAAGAGGCGGATCGCGGGATGGGCAACCGCACGGTTTTGCCGTCATTCCCTCAAGGCATCGTCTCCGGAACCGGCCTCGGTTCCCGCAGCCCCCGTTCGGAGTCCGGGATTTCGGATGCGGCCGTCGCCTTCGCCAAGTCCGTGGCCGGCGACGCCGAGCGGGAGGCGGACGCCACGACGCAGTGGCGCGCCGCGTGGTGGGCGTTCCGAACGAGCGACCCCAAAGCCGCCTACCGCTGGCTCCGCGAACTCGACCCTCTCGCCCCCTCCGCCTCCGAGGAGACCATCCAGCTCGGTCTCGAAATCGCCCGCGCCACGAACAACTACGGCCTGACCAAGCGGCTTCTCACCGTCCTGGCCGAGCGGCATCCCGAGGAGCGCATCGAATACGAAATCCAGCTCGCCGAGACGGAGGCGGCCCCTTCCGCTCCCTGGGTCCCCACCAACAACAGCACGCGATCCGGAACTCCCGAGCGCGCCATCGCGATGCTGGAGGACATCGTGGCCGCCGACCCGGACAACTTCGGCGCCCTGGAGGCACTCGCCCGCGCGCACGTGGCGGATTCGAACCCCCACCACGAGCGCGCGCAGAAGGTGTGGGAGACCGCATTTGCCCGCGCCCAAGACCCCGTAACGCGAGGAAAGATCCTCGCCCCGTTGGCCACCGGGCTCGTCGAGCGGGGGCGGATCGACGAAGCGCTCGATGCCTACACCACGGTCATCGTGGCGGAACGCGACCGCGAGCGCCGTGGACAGCTCCTCGAGCAGCAGCGCGCCATCGCCAACGATCCGCGCCACGACAAATCGCGCCAACCCTATCTCAGGAAGCTCGCCGATCACTACCGGGCGCTCCGGTCGGAGCACCCGCTTGACCCCTTCTACGCCGAGGCTCAGGCCGGGCTCCTCAGCGCCCTCGAAGAACCGGAAGAGGCCTTCGAGGCGATGCGCCAGGCCTACTACGCCTCGCCCGACCCTGCCCCGGAGTTGCTGGAGAGCCTGCGGACCATGGCCTCCCGGCTGGGCGACACCCGTTCTGCCCTCTATTTCCAGAGGCAGATCCTCTACACGACGCCCGCCGGCGAGGAGCCGGACGGGTGGAAGGATCTCATCGGCATGCTGGAGGCGGAACTCGACCTCACCGGAGCCGACCGCTCCCGCGAGCGGCTCGAGCGGAAGTTCGGGGACGATCCCGACGTGCTCGAAGAACTCCTCGCCGGCTACCTGCGTACCGGTCAGAAAGCGGACGCCCTCCGGGTTGCCCTCCTACTCACCGCCCTGCGCCCCTGGGACGCAAGGTCCAGTTTCCAACTGGCCCTGCTCCAGCGGGACAATGGGAAGCCGGGCGAGGCCTTCTCCACGCTCTCCGATCTCATCGATCAGATCGGGGTGACTGCCGAGCCCGGCACCGAGGTCACCTACCCGCTCGACCAGCTCGACCCCGATGCGACCGATCGGGCCGAGGACGCCCTGGAGCGGAACCCCTTTTATCGCCACAAGGAAAAAGAGCGGATGCTCAATTACGTCAGCCGGCAACTCAAACGCTCCGACGGGATCCCCGTCACCGAGCCACACATCCGGCTGCGCGCGGTCGAAGAAGCCGCCAAGCTGTCGCGGGAACTGCCCGCCGAAGAGCGCGACACGTGGATCACCCGATGGTCGGATGCGGGTCTCGCCACCACCGACCCGATCGCCGCGTTCCGCGCCCTGTTCTTCGCCGGCGCCGCCCCGCTCGCCGGCGATCTCGCGGCCGAGATCCTCGCCGGCTCCGAGCGCGAACCCGCCTATTTCGACTTCGCCCGACTGGCCGTCGCCACCGGTGCCACCGGACCACTGCTCGCCTGGGTGAACGACGAGGGCACCACCCCGATCCTGCGCGAAAAGCGCGTGCGCTTCACCGAAGGAGCCGTCGATCTCGCGGTGCGAACGGCCGATGCTCCGCTCGACCGCACCGCGCTCTCTCCGCTGCTGAGATCCGGGGTGTTCCGTCGCGGCCCGCTCTGGAAATTGGCGGAGGCCGCCCGCGATGCCGGGAGGTTGGGGGACGCCATCTACCTCGGGGATCTCGCCCGCGACCCCACCACCGGAATCCTTCACCCTCTCCAGGCCTATCTCGTTTCAAAATGGGCGCGAGCCACCCACGACACCGCGGCGGAGATCTCCTACCTCCGGCAGTGCTTCGAGCCATCGGAGGGCGGACCCGCACCGATCGAAGCGTGGTTCTATCCCGCCTTCGACCGGCTGCACACCCTGACCGAGGATCCGGACGAGCGGGCGGAGCTGGTCGCCCGTGCCGAGGCCATGGCGGCCACGATCTACACCCCGAGCGAGATCATCCGACCCCAAGAACTGGTGCACGCCATCGCCCATGCCGACGAGCCTCCGGTGCTCGACCTACCAAAGCACGAGAACTACACCACCGAGAAAATGTATTGGCTCGACGTCCGCGGGGGGGCCGCGAAGCTCGGCTACTACGATCTAGGTGGAGGGATCGCGGAGCTGGCCAC
>CAZKYJ010000071.1:0-12033 GCA_964556355.1 uncultured Verrucomicrobiales bacterium
ATCCTGCTCGCGCTGGTGGTCGAGAGCTGGCTCTTCCACCGTCACGGGGTCTACTGAAAGCGGCCCCCTCGCCGGCGCACCGGCCGTTGCGAAGCTCCCTCTACTCCGCTCGCATGGCTTCGCGGATTGCCGCGCCCGCCCTGCCGATGATGTCGTTGTGCCCCGCTTGATCGACGAGGGTGAACGCGACGGTTCCTTCCGGATAGGCGGCCGCGAGTTCCTGTCCCATCGTCGGCGGGATGAGGCCGTCGTGGCTGCCGTGGAAGATCGTCACGCGGCCGCCGCGTTCTACCATTTCTGCAAGTTCCTTGGTGTTGTCGAAGGGATGGAGCAACAGGTAGTTGAGGGGCGTGCCGACCGAGCGGCGTGCCATCTCGTGCATCGTGGTGAACGGAGCGATGAGAACCGCGCGCTCGGCGCCCACGTCGTTGGCCAACATCAGGCCGGCCGCCGCCCCGAGCGAGTGACCGAGGATGGCGACCTTCCCCCCGCGTTCCCCCTCGGGGATCCCCAGCCCCTCCGCCAGCGCACCCAAGGCCGCCCGCGACGATTCGCGAATCGATGACGGGCTCGCCTTGCCCTCGTTGGCCCCGTAGCCGGGGTAGTCGATCAGGAGAAACCCCGTCGCTGGCTCACCGAACTCCACCGCGAAGTCCAGCCAGTCCATGGCCAGCGACCCGTTGCCGCTGGTGACCGCCCAGATCCGGTCGGGCGCGGTACCGCCCGGGGGCGGGATGTAGTAGGCGACCTGGCGCCCCTCACCGGTGCGGTAGGCGATCTCCGTCCAAAAGCGCTTCGCGTTGTCGCGCTCGACGGCGGAGTAGGAGCGGGGGTAGTAGATGATCGACCGCTGGCAACCGAGGAGGATGAGGCAGATCACTCCCACCACGACGAGGACGACGGTCGTTCCCACTTTAATCAAGGCTTTCAGCATCGTGATCGGACTCTGACACCAATCCGAAAAAATGCCCGCCGGGAAGGATCCCGGCGGGCATCATGGAGACGGGCGTCTCGGGTTCCGTTACTTGATCTCGACGGCGACGTATTTGGTGAGTTCGCCGTTGCTCACCTCGAGCAGCGCCACTTCCCCATCACGATCGGCGAGTGCCTCCCCGGCTTCCCGCACGTTCGAGACGGCTTTCCTGTTCACGCCGGTGATGATCAGACCCTCGCGGAGGCCGCTCTTGAAGCCTTCCGAGTCGGGCTCGACCCCGGTCACGACCACGCCGGAGATGTCGCCATCAAGCTCGAGTTTCTCGCGGACGGAGTCCGTGATATTGGTGATCTCGACACCGTCCAAGAACTCTTTCTCCACGGGCTGCAGGGAGCGTGGGGCGAACCCCTGGGCCAGGAGTTCCTCGTCACGTTTGGCCAACACGGCCTCGATCTCCTGCTCCTTGCCGTCGCGGAGAACGGTGAACGTCACCTTCGTCTCGGGGCGCTGGGCGCCGACGCGGAGGCGCAGGCGGGAGGCGTCGATCACCGACTCGCCCTCGAACTTGGTCACGATGTCCAGCGGCTTGAAGCCGGCTGCGTCGGCGGGGCTGTCGGGCATGACCCGCTCCACGAACGCGCCGGAGAGCTCCTCGCGGCCGAGGTAGCGCGCCATGCTGCTATCCACGTCGCTGAGTTGGATGCCGAGGTAGCCGCGGCGCACTTCGCCGTCTTCGACGAGGGCTTCCGCCACCGTCACCGCCATGTTGATCGGAATGGCAAACCCGATGCCGATGTTGCCACCGGTGCGCGACGCGATGGCGGTGTTGATCCCGATCACGCGTCCGGAGGCGTCGAGGAGCGCACCGCCGGAGTTGCCCGGGTTGATCGACGCGTCGGTCTGGATGAAATCCTCGAACCCACCGCCGCCGGGAAGCACGTTGTAGTTGCTGCGTCCCAGCGCGCTGACGATCCCGCTCGTCACCGTCTGCTCGTAGCTGAGCGGCGACCCGATGGCGAGGACGACATCGCCGACGCGCACTTTCTTGCTGTCGGCAAGGGTGGCCGGGCTGAGATTCTTGGCATCGATTTTGATCACCGCGACATCGGACGAGGGATCGGTGCCGACGACTTCGGCCTCGTACTCCTTGCGGCTATTCGCCAGCTTCACTTTGATCTCGTCGGCGTTCTCGATGACGTGGTTGTTGGTCAGGATGTAGCCGTCCGTGGTGATGACGCCCCCCGAGCCGAGCCCCTCCATCGGGCGGTTCTGCATTTCGGGGAGGCGGTCTCCGAAAAAGCGGCGGAGCATCTCGTCGTCCATGAACGAGTGGGCGTTTCCGCCACCGCTCTTGCTGACGGTCGCGATCCGCACGATGGCGGAGCTGACGTTCTCGACAACGTCCGCGTAGCTGGACGGCATCGGCTTGCTGCGATCAATCTCGCTCGTATCGAGCGTCAGTTGGCTTTCGAAGTGATCCTCCTTGGCGTCATCGGCGGCGAAGACGAGAGCCGTTCCGAGGAGCGAAACGGAGGCCGCGCCCACGAGGGTTAGGTTGGTCAGGTATGTTTTCTTCATAGGATTCAGAATGGTGTAAGGCATATGTAAATACGCCGGCTGTCGGTGATAGACTCCAGAAGATTCGGATTTGTTGAATCGGAACGCAAAAAAGTTGGCCCTTGGCGGGCGGTAGCCGCCCCCGCGTGCTCGGGTGCGTCCCGGGTGCGTCCCGGGTGCATCGCGGATGCGCGGACGGCAGACCCGTGCCAAGATGCGCCCGTGTTGATCCCGACCGAGCGCCTCCAAGCTGCCGAGCTCTCTTCCCGCGAGCGGGAGCGCTACGCCCGGCACCTCATCCTTCCCGATGTCGGGGCGGAAGGGCAGCGGCGGCTCAAGGCGGCGCGCGTCCTCTGCGTGGGCGCAGGGGGACTGGGCTCGCCCGTCGCGCTCTACCTCGCGGCGGCCGGCGTCGGGACGATCGGGCTGGTCGAGTTCGACCGGGTCGAACGCTCGAACCTGCAGCGGCAGGTCCTCTTCGGTGAGAGGGATCTCGGCCGGCCGAAACTCGGCGCGGCGGCGGCTCGGCTGCGCGATCTCAACCCCGATGTCGACGTCGTCGAGCACCCGCACGCCTTCGGCGCCGACACGGCGATGGACGTCGCCGCTCCCTACGATGTGATCATCGATGGGACGGACAATTTTGCCACCCGCTACCTGAGCAATGACGTGGCCGTCTTTTTGGGGAAGCCGAACGTCTACGGGTCGATCTTCCGTTTCGAGGGGCAGTGCGCGGTTTTCTATCCGGCGGGTGGCGGACCGTGCTACCGCTGCATGTTCCCGTCGCCGCCCGAACCGGGGATGGTTCCGAGCTGCGCCGAGGGCGGGGTGCTCGGGGTGCTGCCGGGGCTCGTCGGTGTCCTCCAAGCGACCGAGGCCCTCAAACTGCTCCTCGGCCTCGGGCATTCGCTGGCCGGGCGACTCGTGCATATCGACGCCATGGCCATGAAGTTCCGGGAGTTCCGACTCCGGCGCGATCCCGAGTGCCCGGTGTGCGGGGACCGCCCGAGCATCACGCAACCGATCGACTACGAAGCCTTCTGTGGTGCGGCCGCCGCGCCGCCCGACGCCGTCCCCGAGGTGAGCATCCAGACCCTCCGCGACGAGCTCGGCAAGACGTTCGTCCTCGATGTGCGCGAGCCCGGGGAGTGGGAGATCGCCCACCTGCCCGGCGCCATCCTCGTCCCTCTCGGCAGCCTGCCCGACCGCCTTGGCGAGCTCGATCCAACCGCGCGGATCCTCGTGCACTGCAAGTCGGGGGCCCGCTCGTCCAAGGCCACCCGCCTCTTGCGCGAGGCCGGGTTTGCCTCCGTATTCAACGTGGCCGGTGGTATCGACGCGTGGGCGGAGGAGATCGACCCCGGCATGCCCACATACTAACAGAACACTATGGACAAAGAAAAAATATCACCCGCGCTCGGGAGGATCACGAGCGGGCTCTACATCGCGACGAGCACCCACGGGGGGGCGCCCATCGGGATGCTCTGCAGCTTCGTGGAGCAGGCCAGCTTTGAACCGCCCATGTTCACCATCGCGGTCGCGCCGGGGCGGATGCTCGACGAGGCGCTGGCGGCGGGGGCTCCCATCGGGCTCAATATCATCGGTGAAGGCGATACCGCCCTCATGAAACCGTTTGCCCAATCGTCGAACGAAAACCCGTTCGAGGGCCTGGATGTGACCCACCACGAGGGCACGGTCATGCGCCTGAATGCGGCGCTCGCCTTTCTCTATGCCGAGCCCCGGAGCTCGATCGACGCGGGCGACCACCGGATCTACCTTTGCGAGGTGCTCGATGGCGAACTGCAAGATGCCGTCTCCTCCCCGATGGTGCGGCTCCGCAAAAACGGGTTCGGTTACTGATGGAAGGCGCCCCCGACATCCTCTCGCCGGCGTTGCTGAATGCGCTCCGCTGCCCGGAGTCCGGGCAGGCGCTGCGGCTCGCGACGCCCGAGGAGCTGGCGAGTTTTGGCGGCGGGGCCAAGGCCGGGCTCATCCGTGAGGACCGCCGCGTCCTCTACCCGATCCGCGACGGCTTCCCGATCTTGCTCGTTGACGAGGCGCTGCGGAAGTGATTCCGTAGCCCATGAGTGGGGGGCTTCCTGGCGACGTCTTCGTTTTCGGCTGGTCGCTCTGGCTGGGTGTTTCGGCCCTTCGGAGCTACGCCGAAGGTGGGTGGGAGAGCGCCAGCGAATGGATTCCCCACTCGCTTGTCTTCGTCCTCGTCGCGATTCCCTCCTTCTCCGTGGCTTCCCAGAACCTCGCGGCAAAAAGTCCTGCCGGCCTCTGGGAGCCCGCTTGGATCTGGATGCCGGCGGTCTTGCCCTACTGGCTCGTGTTCATTCAGGCCGTCCGGATTCTGCGGAGGTTGTGCTGATCCAGCGCGGAGGGCTTCGCCTCGGGCTACGGCTCCAGGTCCAGTTCCGGCTTGAAGTCGGCCGCGTGGTAGGAACTCCGCACGAGCGGGCCCGAGGCAACGTGGCGGAACCCCTTGTTTTCAGCGATCTCCTTATAGTTCGCGAATACGTCCGGGTGGATGTAGTCGACCACCGGAAGGTGTTTCGCCGAGTGGCGGAGGTACTGGCCGAGAGTGAGGACGGTGACCCCGCTGGAGCGGAGGTCGTCCATCGCCTGGAAGATCTCGGGCTCGGTCTCGCCTAGCCCTAACATTATCCCACTCTTGGTGGCGACCCGGTTGCCGGAGATCTCTTTGGCGCGGCGGAGGACGTCGAGGCTGCGCTGGTACTTCGCCCGGGAACGCACCAGTGGGGTGAGGCGCTCGACCGTCTCGAGGTTGTGGTTGAAGATGTGCGGGCGGGCATCCATCACCGTTTGGATGGCGTCGTCCTTGGCGTTGAAATCCGGCACGAGGATCTCGATGATGATACCGGGGTTCGCCTGGCGCACCGCTTCGATGGTCTCGGCAAAATGGAGCGCCCCCCCATCCGCGACATCGTCGCGCGCCACGGCGGTGATGACCACGTGATTCAACTTCATCCGCTTCGTGGCCTCGGCCACCCGCAGCGGCTCGTCCGCCTCCAGGGCGAACGGCTTGGCCGTCTTGACCGCGCAGAACCCGCAGGCGCGGGTGCAGCGGTCCCCGGCGATCATGAAAGTGGCGGTGCCCTGGCTCCAGCACTCCCAGCGGTTCGGGCACTGCGCTTCCTCGCACACCGTGTGCAGCTTCAGATCCGAGACCAGCGCCTTCGTCGACCAGAAGACCGGATCGCTGGGGAGCCGGACTTTGATCCAGGAAGGTTTCTTATCGCGGGGCAACTGGGGCGCTTCTGTCGTACAAGCCATGTGGCCAGTTTAGCGCAGTTTTGAGTTTTGCAGTTTGCAGTTTTCAGCGCCGGTTGCTGAGGGCGCGGGAAACGGTCAGCGAGTCGGCGTGCTCCAGCCCTCCCCCGGCCGGAAGCCCCTGGGCGAGCCGGGTGAGGTGCAGTTCGCCGGAGTCGGAAGAAAACATATCGCTGATGAAGTTGGCGGTGGCCTCGCCTTCGACGTCGGCGGAGAGGGCGAGGATGATCTCGCCGAAGCTACCGGCGCGCACCCTCTCCCGGAGTGGCGAGACCCTCAGCTCCTCGGGGCCGATCCCATCGAGGGGCGAGAGGCGCCCGCCGAGGACGTGGTACTGGCCGTGGTAGGCGCCGGAGCGCTCGATCGGGATGACGTCGGTGGCCTGCTCGACGACGCAGAGGGTGTCGGTCTCGCGCCGGGGGTCGTCGCACACCGGGCAGCCGTCGGCTACCGTACTGAAGAACCCGCACGTCCCGCAGGGGGCGACGCGTTCTTTCATCCCCCGGAGGGATGCGGCGAGATCGCCCGCGAAGGGCTCGGGCTCGAGGAGCAACCAGATCGCCATGCGTTCGGCGCTGCGAGCGCCAATGCCGGGAAGGCGCTTGAGATGCCCGATGAGGCTCTTGACCTCGCTGGGATAGTCGACCTTGGCCACGCTAGAGCGAATCGACGGCGCGGGCGTGGTTCCCCGGCCGGTTGCGCACGGATTTCGACGACGTGGCGGAAGCGCCTTTCCTCGCCAGGGCGAGGAAATAGTCGAGCGGGTAGTCGGCGAGTTCGTCGGTGATCGAGGACTCGAACTTCTTCACGGCTTCCGCCCACTTTTCCCGCCGGACGAGGACGACGCCCTCCCAGAAGGCATCGCGACGGCTGGAGGCCTCCGGCGAGAGATCTCCGGCGTTTCCGAGGATTTCATAGACTTCGACCATGGTGTTGGCCGCGGGGTCGAAAAGCATTTCCATCGGCCGCACTTCGATGGAGTCCTTGGCCAGCTGGAAGGTCCGTGCCGCCACCAGGGCCCGGCTGCCGTAGCGCGCATTGGCGCCGGCAAGGCGTCGCCCGAAATCGACGGCGTCTCCCAGAGCGCTGAAGTTCGGGTGTTTCGAATCCCCGAAGGCGGAGAGGATGGCCTGCCCGCTGGCTACCGAAAGCCCGAAACGCACCTCTTCCCCCCAGCGTTTCTCGCACTCCTCGGCGAGTCGCCGGGCCACCGACCGGAGGGCGACGACCGTCGCGCAGGCCGCCGCCGCGTGTTCGGTACCGCCGGGAACCTCCTCGAAACAACCGAAATAGCCGCGGAGGCAGTCGGGGGCCGAAAGGTCCAAAACCGCTCCCGCTTCGAAAAGCGCCTTGCGACTCCCGAGGAAAAAATGGTTCTGGATCGCCAGAACCTCGGAAGGTTTAAGTGCTGCCGCGAGTTCGCCGCTGTTGAGGATGCGGCAGGTGACGACCGAGATCTCTTCGCGCACCGGAGTGTTGGCGGCGCTGGTGCGGTGCAGCGCCCGGGCCAGGCCCGGACGCGCGAGGCGGTGGGCGAGCATCTGGCCGATCCTGCGCTTCCGCCGCCCCAAGCTCGTGGCGGCAAATACGAGGCCGAAAACGTAGGCCGAGGTGAGTGTCGCCAACCCGGTGAACGGCTCGAAGAGGACCCGGAAAAGCGCGAGGGTCGGGACGAGGGTGACGGTGAGGAACGCCGTGACGAGGAAGACGACGGCGACCCGCCTGCGGCGCGGGATGTCGACGACCGCCCAGCCCATGAACAGCGCGAGGAGCACGGCGACGATCCCTTGGAACTCGGCAACCCACCGGGCATCCGCATCGGCGATCCGGTGTTCACCCAGCCAGACGAAGAGCGCCGCTTTCGGTTCCTCGAAGATACCCAGGTTGTTGAGCACACCGGTCAGGGCAATCGCGAGGATCGCAATGACAAAACTCAGTCCGTAGTAGCGCCACATAAAATCTGAAAAAACCTGAAAGAACGCCACATCAGTAGCGCCGAATCGGGAGGCCAGCAACCGGCGGGAGCCGCGGGAGCCGGAGTCGCCGGTTGGGCGCGGGGCGAGGCGACGCCCGGGGCGGGTGCACGCCCGGCATCTCGACGTCCGAAACGGCCGTTGCGCCACCGCCTGCCGATCCCCCGGGGCCGGGGAAGGGGAGCCCTCGACGAGGCAAGACTCCGGTGCCCATCGCCCATCCGGACTACTTTCCGGGCTGGAGCTCGACGACGAACCGTGCGCCGCCGAGATCGGCGCTCCCAGCCACCCGCATGGTTCCGCCGTGGCGCTCGACGATGCGGCGGGCGATGGCAAGGCCGAGGCCGGTGCCCCCCCCTCCGAGCTTGACGAATGGTTCGAAGACCCGCTCGCGGTCTTCCTCCGGGACGCCTGGGCCGTCGTCCTCAACGACGAGGCTTCCGCCGGCGTCCTGCGAGATGCGGACGCGCGAGCGCGCGTGGCGGGCGGCGTTGCGGAGGAGGTTGCCCACGACCCTCGGTAGGTACTTTGCGCTCGCCACGACGGTCGCCTCCGGCGCGAGAGCGATCTCGATGGCGGTCGCCCCTTCGATCTTTGCGGTGAGCGAACCGACGAGTTCCCGCAGCGCGATCTCGTCCACCGGCAGCTCGCCGGCTGGCTCGCCGAAGCGGAGGAAGAGGATGAGTTCGCCGAGAATGGCGTCCATTTCCGCGACGTCGTCGTGCATGGCGGTGATCCGGCGCTCGCGCTCTTCCGGGGTTTTTGCCTCGGCCAGCATGTCCAGGCCGAAACCGAGGCGGGCGGTGGGGGTGCGCATCTCGTGGGAGACGGCATGGATCAGCTGGCGCTGCCCATCGATAAGGCCGTTGATCTTGTCGGCCATCTGATTGATTCGCTCCCCGAGCATGCCGAGCGCGTCCCGCGATCCGGTGGGCGCTCGGGCGCCAAGATCCCCTTCCGCGATCCGTAGGATCGTCTGCTCCTGCGCGCGGAGCCGCCCGACGAGCGGGAGGATGACGAGCAGCGCCGCCACGGCGATGATGATGCCGACCACCAACAACGATGCCAAGAACTGCGCGCCCTGCCGGTCCGAGAAACGCTTGACCAGGTCGGGGTCGGGCTCGAGCGCGAGCCGGAAGCCGGCGCCGGAAGGCCTGAGGTAATAGACGCCATCGCGGTCCGGCTCCCCCTCCTCGACGACCTGGACGCGAAAGACCCGCTCGCCCCCAAGCCCGGCCAGCACCCCCCGTGCCCCGGCGGCATCGAGGCCGGCCAGCTCACCTTCCAACTCGGCGGCCAGCGACGTCATCTCCTGGGCGAACTGCGGCCGGTAGAAGATCTGGTTGAGCTTGGCCAAAAACCCTAGCATGACGACAATCGAGACCAGGAAGGCGATGCCCATGAGCACGACCAAGCGGATGTAGAGGCGCGTCATCGTAGGTCGGAAACTAGCAGGTAGCCGACCCCCCGGACCGACTTGATCCACCGCGGGTGCTTGCCGTCATCGTCGAGCTTCTTGCGGAGGCGCGCGATCCGCAGGTCGAGCGATCGGTCGAGACCGTCGAACTCCATCCCCAGCACCGAGCGGTAGAGCTCCTCCCGGCCGACGGTCTGGCCGCGCCGGTTGGCAAGGTAGGCCAAGAGGTCGAACTCGCCGCTGGTGAGCTCGACCTCGTTCCCGTCGAGTTGTACGGAGCGGCTTCCCGGATCGATCGCGAGTCCCGTGGTCGGACGCCGCCCGCGGCGGAGCAGGGTGCGGATCCGGGTGAGGAGAAGGCGCGGGCGCACCGGCTTGGCCACGTAATCATCGGCCCCGAGCTCGAGGCCGAGCACCTCGTCGATCTCCTCCCCGCGTGCCGTGAGCATGAGGATTCCGCCGCGGTAGGCATTGCGGACGCGGCGGCACACCTCGAACCCGTCGGCACCGGGGAGCATGACATCGAGGATGACGAGGTCGGGCTGCTCCGCGAGAATCCGGGCGATCGCCGCGTCTCCCCGCGATTCCACCCTAACAGAGAAGCCCTCTTTCACGAGGTACTCTTCGACCAGGCCCGCCAACTTGGCATCGTCTTCGACCAGGAGGAGGTTCGCGGCGGGCATGGCGCTGAGTTTCCCTGCAACCCCGCCCACGGTCAAGGCAGTCGACCCGGAAGGAAGCGCGCGTCCGCCGGGCGGTCCTAAGGGCACCGTTGGGGGGCTACCCGTCGCCGCGGTCCCCTTCCAGCTTGCCCTTGAGGTTCGCCAGTTCCTTTTCGAGCGCGCGGCACCCGCCGGCCTTCATCATCCAGCCGAAAAGGAAGAAGATCACCTTCAGCCCGCCTTTCGGCGTGACCACCGAAGTTTGGGTGACGCGGGTGCGGCGCGTAGCGAGCGGAGCGAACCGGTACTCGACCCAAAGGTCGAACTGCTCGCCCTCCATCGTCACCGTCTTGCTGTTGGGCGGATCGCTCTGGGTGACCTTGCCTCGGAACTCCATCCGTTGGCCGCGTTCTTCGGTGACCGTGCGGAAAGTGGTGCCCACCTCGCCCGGTTGCTCGAGGAGAACTTCATCGCTCACCACAATATCGCTCCACTCGGGGGTGTGGTTGATGGTGTAGTCGAAGACCTCGTCGATCGGTTTCTCGATCTCGATGCTGCCGGTGGTTTTCATCGGGGGCTTGGGGGTTCGCGGGGTTCGCGGTGTTCAGAGCCTGGTGACGTAGGTGAAATAGGCGCCGTGGAAGGCGCCGTCATCTCCATGGAAAAGCGCGGTGAGCCGCGTCGTTCCCGCTTTCAGCGGGAGCGAGAAAACGACCTCGTGGGCACCCGGTGCCACCGGGAGCGTCCGGCGCTCCCCGGCGATCTCGATGGACGCCTCGACTGGGCTGATCGCTTTGCCGGGGGTCGTGCGATACGCGGTGGCTCCGGGGACACTCGCGCCGGGCGGCAGCGCCGCGTCGATCGGCATGTCGGCTTCCTCGGGCCAGCGGCGGAGGCGGAACTCGTAGGTTCCGTCCTCGACCACTTTCACGTTCCAAAACCCGGTCGTCTTGGCGCCCGTCACCGCGTTGCGGACGTGGCTCTGGTTCCACGGCGTGCTGCCGGTGGTAATCCAATCGTGCGACGTGAGTCGCGCCGGGTTCTCCGCCGGATGCCCTAGGTAGATCGGGGTCGCCTCGCCGAAAGTCGGCTCGAGCTCTGCCCACCAGTCGTCGTAGAACTGGGTTAGCCGCGCGACGACATCGACGTAGTTGGCGGCGACGTCGTCGGACTGGTCCGGGTCGGTCTTGATGGCGTAGAGCTCCCGGCCGTTGATGAGCCTCCAGTCGTTGGTCATGACGGCGGACTGCCGCCACTTGATTGGGTCTTTCACGCGTTGGGAGTCGGTGACGAGGATGCGGTCGGGCCAGTCGCTCGCCGTCTCGCGCAGCAGGGGGACGATCGAGCGGCCATCGAAGGCGATGCCGTCCGGCGCCGCGACCCCGCAGAGGTCGATGAGGGTCGGGACGATATCGACGTGGGCGGTGATAGTCGGGACGTCGCGCCCCCCGCCGAGGTTCCCCTCCGGCCAGCGCACGAAGAACGGTACCCGGTGGCCGCCGTCGTAGGCCGAGCCCTTATTCCCGCGCATCCCGGCGTTGTGAACTTGGTTGCCCGCCGCCGTGCCGTTGTCAGTGGTGAAGATAAAGATCGTGTCCTTGGCGAGTCCCTCGGATTCGAGGAAGGCGCGGAGACGGCCGATGTTGTCGTCGATATTGGCGATCATCCCATAAAAGTTGGCCAGGCCGGTGCCCTGTTCGGCGTAGGGAGCTGACGCCGCCTCGGGCGCATGCATCGGGCCGTGGGGCGCGTTGGTCGAGATGTAGGCGAGGAAGGGCTTCCCGTCCTCCTTTTGCGCCTTGATGAAACGTTTGGCGTAGTCGAAAAACACGTCCGTACAAAAGCCCTCGACCGGCGTGGGGACTCCGTTGTGCCAGTAGCTCCCGTCGAAGTAGGCGTTGTCCCAGTAGTCGGGAGTCTGGCCCACCCCGCCTCCACCGTGGCGCATCACTTCGGTAAACCCCCGGTCTTCCGGGCGGTAGGGATAGTTGTCGCCGAGGTGCCACTTGCCGAACATCCCGGTCGCGTAGCCCGCGTCCTTGAAGATCTGCCCCACCGTCACCTCGTTTTCCCGCAGCATCGAGCGCCCCATGATCGTGTGCCAGACCCCGGTGCGGTTGGTCCAGTGACCGGTCAGTAGCGCGCAGCGGGTCGGCGAGCAGGTCGGCGCCACATGGTAGTCCGTGAGCCGGA
>CAZKYJ010000072.1:0-10683 GCA_964556355.1 uncultured Verrucomicrobiales bacterium
GTCGGGGAGCGATGTCAATGCGATGCCGGTGCGGTCGGCGGGAAGCACGGCGGCAAGTCCCCAGCTGCCGTTGGTGAGGGTCTGCACGGAGTACCACCTGGCGCCGCGGACGGCTTTCCAGCCGACGGCATTGGCACCCTGGCGCTTGGCGTCGGGCTCGGAGGGGGCGGCGCGCCCGAGCCACGGGGAGGGAGGGACGAGGGCCTTGGCGGGATAGGTGCTCCGTTGGACGAGGTCGCGGACGCCGCCGCTGTTGGCGCGCAGGGCTTTGATGCTCCAGTGGATGTGGCCGGGGGCGGAGCGGGTGGTCTTGGCGCGGGTGATGCCGATCTGTTTGGTGATCTCGGAGGCCGGCCGGCCGTCGCCCCCGCTGCCGATCCGACTCGAGGCGATGCCGGGCCAGAGGTGGCGCCCGCTGCTGTTCTCGCCATTCCACCAGCCGACGAGGGCGGAGAAACTCTGTTTTCCGCCGTCGCGCCAGTAGAGCTGGGGGCTGAAGTAGTCGAGCCAGCCCTCGGTGAACCAGCGGCGGGAGTCGGCGTAGATGTGGCCGTAGGGATCGAGCTGCGCCTCGACGCCGGGTGGGTTGTTCGGGCGCCAGATCCCGAACGGGCTGATGCCGAGTTTCACATGCTCTTTGCTACGCTTGATGTCCCGGTAGAGGTCTTTGACAAACTCGTCGATGTTGGCGCGTCGCCAGTCGGCACGGTCTCCGCGACCGTTTTTGGCGAAGGAGCTGTCGTCGTTGAAAAACGGGGAGGGCGGGCGCCCCGGCGTGTGGGACTTCGGGTAGGGGTAGAAGTAGTCGTCGAGATGGACGCCATCGATGTCGTAGCGCTTGACGACGTCGAGGATGACGTTGCGCGAGTAGTCGCGGACTTCGGGCAGGCCGGGGTCGAGCCAGAGCAGGCCGTTGTAGCGCTGCACCCAGGCCGGCTTGCGCCGGGAGACGTGGGACGACGAATGGGTGGCACTGGGCGAAGCACTGGCGCGGAAAGGATTGAACCACGCGTGGAGCTCCAGCCCGCGGGCGTGCGCCTCCGCGACGGCGAAGGCCAGCGGGTCGTAGCCGGGCGAGCTGCCTTCCGTGCCGGTCAACCACGCCGACCACGGTTCGAGCCGGGACTGGTAGAACGCGTCGCAGGCCGGACGGACCTGCAGGACGACGGCATTGAGGTTGAGTGATGCCGCGAGATCGAGAAGACCGCGCAGCTCGGCCTGCTGGGCGGATGCCGCCATTCCCTTGCGCGACGGCCAGTCGATGTTGTGGACGGAGGCGATCCAGGCCGCGCGGAACTCGCGCGGGGGCTCGGGGACGTTCTGTGCCCCGACCGGACAGGCGGAAACGAGGAGGGCGGCGAGTGCAAGAGTGCGCATGCCCATACCTTACGCCAGCTGGCCCCCGCACGACGAGCCGGATCCGGCCGTGCACCCAAAACAGTGGGATCCCGTGCGGATCGGGATGTCGGCGAAAGTCGATGGATCGATGTCCCAGAAGTAGAGGGGCTCTCCAGAACGATCAGATTTGAGCGGGAGGTCGAGCATCTGATTGAAATCGCAGTCGTAGACCGCGCCCTGCCACGAGATGTTGATCGTATCCCGGCACATGAGGCCATCGACGGTGGCCGGATTGAAGTTGTCTTTGAGGAGCTGGAGGTAGTCGGCGTACTGGTTGTTCCGCTTGAGGTAGGACGCGAAGCGCGCGATGGGCATGTTCGCGATACAGTAGAGGTCGTCGAAAACGATGCCGAAATGCTCGAGCATCTCGCGCTTGTAATCGGCTTTGAGCTCGGCTTGATCGCCCGGCAGGAATGCGCCGTTGGGATTGTAGACGAAGTTCAGCTCGAGGTCGCCCCCGGTGCCGTAGCCGAGGGCATTGAGCTTCTGGAAGGCGGCGATGGAGGCATCGAATACGCCGTCCCCCCGTTGCTCGTTCACATTCTCCGGCGAGTAGCACGGCATGGACGCCACGATGACCACCTTGTGACCGGCGAGGAACTCCGGCACCCATTCGTAACCAGGCTCCTCGATGATGGTGGCATTGAGCCGGTCCATCACCCGACGGGGCTGGCCAAAACCGCGGACGGCGTCGACGAGGCGTCGGAAATCGGGAACCATCTCGGGCGTCCCACCGGTCATGTCGAGGGTGGGAATGTCTGTTTGCTCGTACCAGGCGATGAGGCGGTCGACCGTTTCGCCCGTGATGACCTCCTTCCGCTTCGGGCCGGCGTTCACGTGGCAGTGGACGCAGGTAAGGTTGCACAGCTTCCCGACATTGAGCTGGAGGACCTGTGGGGTGAGGCGCCGGAGGGGGGTGCTGTGCTCAGTGAGCGCGCGCTCGAAGGAGTTCGTGATCGTGACCATTGTAGGAGATGGGATGGAGAAGGAGGGAAGAGGTGATATTCCGGGAAGCCACCGGAATGCGCAACCGCCGAAATCACGCCTCTCGGCACGGGGCGGATTCGTTCGACAACCCGCGTCCGGTCCGGTAAGGTCGCGCGCTCCATGCCGACCGAAGCCCTGCCCGCCGAAAACCGATCGCCGCCTACCCCTCTGTGGCTGTGGCCAAACTTGCTAAGCCTTGACGCACCGCTCGTCGCCGTGGTCTGGCTCTGGTTTTTCGGGGCGGCCGAGCGGCTTTATTTCGGTGCGGAGTTCTACTTCGTGGTGGCGGGCGTCGTCTGGTGCGTCTACGTGGGCGACCGCCTGGTCGATGTCTGGCGGACGGCGGGGCACGCGCGGGGCAGCCTGCCGCAAACGGCGCGGCTCTCGTTCTACCGGCGGCACTGGCGGATCTTCTTGTCCGGGCTTGCGGTGGTCGCGGTGGTGGTGGTGGCGACGATCCTCTGGCGGATCCCCGAGAACGTCATGTGGTACGGGCTGCGGGCGTCGGTGCTCGTCTTGGTCTACTTCTGGCAGAACGTCGCGCGCGCCAACCGGTGGGTGGGGGGCGTGCTGGCGGGCGTGCTGGCACTGATCCTCACCGCCATCGTCTGGGATGTGATGGAGGCGCTCGTCGCGCAACTCGGGATGCCGGACGTGATGGTGCCGGTGTTCCGCTACGGCTATCTGATCGCCTGCAGCCTGGCTGTGCTGCTGACCATCCGGGGGCACAACGGTCAGGCGCTGACACTCTTCCCCAAAGAGATCCTCTGCGGGATGACCTTCGCCATCGGGGTGGCCATTCCGGTGTTCGCCTACAGCACCGAGCCGGTCTTCTCATTTTTTGGCAGCGCCTGCGTCCTGCTTTTCGGCGCGCTGTGCTCGTTGAACTGCCTCGCGATCTCTCTCAACGAACGTTCCGCCGATAAGGTCGACGACACGGCGGCGCTGCCGCAGCGCTACCCAGGGCTGGCGGGGGCATTCCCCGCGTTGGCCGTCGTGCTGGGCGGGGCGGCGTTCATCCACGGGCGGATGGGACTGGGCAGCGAAGCGATCATCTTGAACGCGGTCTCCGTCTCGGCGCTGCTCCTCGTCGTCCTCTGGACCTACCGCTTACGCATCTCCTCCAATGCCTATCGTGTCCTCGCCGACGTGGCGCTGCTCACCCCGTTGGCCTACCTGACCACCTTGGGGCTCTAACTTCCTCCAATCTCGAATCACCGCCCATGAAAGCCGCCATCGTCCGACATCCAGGTTCCGCCGACTCGATCGAGTACACCGAGATCCCGACGCCCGAACCCGCGGGAACCCAAGTCCTGGTACGCACCCGCGCCGTGGCGGTCAACCCCGTCGATACCTACGTGCGCGCTGGCGTGATGCCCTGGGGATTGCCGTCGCCGTTCGTGGTCGGTTGCGATATCGCCGGCACGGTCGAAGCGGTCGGCGACGAGGTGACCACCGTGAACGTGGGCGACCGGGTTTGGGGTTCCAACCAGGGGCTGCTCGGACGGCAGGGGACGTTCGCCGAGTTCGCGTGCATCGACGAGGAATGGCTCTACCGGACACCCGACAACGTGGACGACGAAACGGCAGCGGCCAGTGCGTTGGTCGGGATCACCGCGCATCTCGGGCTCGTCGGACGCGCCGGATTGACCGCCGGGGAAACGATCTTCGTCGTCGGTGGCACGGGTGGGGTCGGGTCGATCGTCCTGCAGATGGCCGTGGCGCTCGGAGCGACCGTGGCCTGCTGCTGCGGCACCGAAGAAAAATGCGAACAGGCTCGTAAGCTTGGCGCTTCCGTGGCCTTCAACTACCACGAGGGGCCGCTCGCCGACAGCCTGAAATGGTTCGCGCCGGACGGGGTGGACGTCTTCTGGGAGACCCGCCGCCAGCCGGATTTCGATCTCGTGGCCGGGGCACTCGCCCCGCGCGGGCGGATGATCCTCATGGCCGGGCGCGATGCGCGTCCCGAGTTCCCGGTCGGTCCATTCTACGTGAAGCAGCTGAGCCTCCACGGCTTCGTCATGTTCAATTGCGAGGCCTACGAGCAGCGGGCCTGCGCGGGAGCAATCAATGACTGGCTCTCCAGCGGTGCCATCCGTCCCGTCATCGGCAAGCGCATGTCCTTGGCGGAAACTGCCGAGGCCCACCGGATCCAGGAGGCCGCCACCATCGGCGGCGAAGGCAGTCTCACCGGCAAGATCGTCCTCACCCCCTAACTAACCCACCCGCTCGCTCACCCATCTCATCGATTAAATAAATCAGTTGGCATTTTATTGTTGCAAATTCACCGTTGGCTTGCTTACCTTCGGGCATGAGCCCTCGTACTCTATTTCGTGGCAAAAGGATTCTTGGCGTCGATCGAGAGAACTACTACCACTGTGTCAGCAGGATCGTCGACCGTCGGCTTGTTCTCGGGGATCGGGAGAAGCGGGTCTTTCGTGACATCCTTGGGAGGGTGGCGGGGTTCTGTGGCGTGGAATGTGTGACCTACTGCGTAATGGGGAACCATTTTCACCTGCTGGTGGCGGTAGGGGATGGCGGGCACGGGGAGTTTGTGGATGCGGCCCGGGACGGGGCTCTCGATGGCGAACTCTGCCGGAGAGTGGGGCGGCTCTACGGAAAGGACGCCGGCGTGAAGCTCGGGAACGAGATCGCGAAGTTGCGGGAGGCTGGTGGCGATGAGGCGGCGTGGGCTTTGCTGGAGCCGCTGGTGGCTCGGATGGATTCGCTGGCGGTATTCATGAAAGAGGTGAAATGGCGGTTCTCGGCATGGTACAATGGTGAAAACAATCGCGTGGGAACCCTTTGGGAGAGCCGATTCCGGAGCGTCCTGGTAGAAGGATCTGGCGAGGCGCTGGCGGCGACTGCGGCCTACATCGATCTAAACCCGGTGCGGGCGGGGCTGGTTGCCGATCCGAAGGACAGCCGATTTTGCGGGTATGCTGAGGCGCTTGGCGGCAGCATGTCGGCGCAGGAGGGGTTGCGACGTGTTGTCGCTCCGGGGGGATCGGGGATCGGGATTGCGGAGGTTCTCGCCCGCTACCGACGCCTGCTATTTGGGCGCGGGCGGCAAAGGCGGGATGATTCAGGCGCTTTGATCCGGCGCGGGTTCTCGGCGGAGGCCGCCGATTCCGTCGAGTCGGTGGGCGGGACGCTTCCGCTCGTTTCGCTGCTGCGTTGCCGCGTGCGCTACCTGACGGAGGGGGCGGCGGTGGGGAGTCGGGAGTTCCTCGACAGGTTGATGGAGGGGCGGCGCGAGCTTTTCCCAGATTGCCGAACAGTTTCGGGCAAACCGATGCGTGGGGGCGATTGGGGGACGCTGCACGCCGTTCGAGACCTGGCGAACCCTGTCGTAGTGGGTGGCGTGCGCCCCCCTATGGCACCCTGAATATCCCGCCGGTGTAGGGGTCGCGAACCTCGGTGCCGGGAGCCATGTCCCGGACGTCGACGAGCTTGTCCGTTCCGTCGAACGGGCTGTAGACGAACCCATCTTTCCCGGGAACCGGTTTGGCAAATGGCGGGGCGTCGGGAGTCGGCGGCTCAACGGTGTCCGCTTGTTCTGACGGAGCAGGCATCGTTGTGGGACTTTGAACTGCCGGTGTTTCCGGCCGGCGGACAGTCGAGCGATCGGGCTGGCGAAGGCGCCGCTCGGCTTCGGCCACCCAAGCCGGTTGCTCGGGCAGAGCTTGGCGGGTGGGTGCGGTCTCGGGAACCACGACGTAGTCGCTGCGGAGCGGGGATCCCGATCGGTGTTGGGGCTGCGGCACCGGTCGCCGGTAATCGGGATTGACGTTTTGCGCCGGGATGGGCTGCCGGAACCCGTAGGTTGGCGCCGGGATTTCTGGTGGGGGCGGCGGCACCTGCGCGACGGGCGTGTGGCTCTCGTTGCCCGAAACGATCCCGAACCTCGAGAAGATATGGTGATGGATTTTGGCCCTGAGCTCGCTGGGCGACGGGGGGGCGATGCGGTGGATTGCGTCGCGCTGGCCGCTTTCGGGATCGGGTTCAGCCGGGAGGTAAGGAAGCGCCCGGTAGATAGGCTCGCCGTATTCCACTGCCACGTATGGTTCCGACTCGTAGTAGCCACCGGGGGAGACCTCATAGTAGACAGGCGGTGACGGGTAGCAATATTCTTGGGCGACGACGTTCGCGGGAGCGCCACCGAGGGACGCGGCTACGAAGGGGAGAAGAGGAGCGAAGGTAGCTTTCACAGGCGATTCGACGAGGTGTGGCGGTTTCTATTCGGCATGGTCGGATGGTTTTGAGCCGCTATCGCCAACTCCGGAAAGAACTGCTGCCATTTCCCTTTCCTGATGTTTTCTCACGAACTCCTGCGCCGCGGTGACTTTGGCCTTGCTCCGGTCGGGGTCTTTCGCCAACGAGAGCACGGTGGGGATGATTTTGGCGATATCGTTATCGTCGTCCATGTCGAACAGCCAATCCCCGAGGCCGATGTCACGCCACATGAACCCTTTGCTCGTCTGCTCGGCGAAGCGACAGACAACCGCGGGTATGCCGTTGCCGATCGCCATGATCGGTGAGTGCATCTCTAGGCCGAAGACTCCCGCGGAACGCGCGTAGGTGCTCACAGCCTCATCGGTCAGCCAGTAGTCCTCCCGGCAGACAACGCGATCGCGAACGTCCCCCGGAAGCGGGTCGTAGAGCATCTCTTTCCCCACCGCCATCTGACTGCGGTCTTCGGGGCAAATGAGGACGGGCGTGTCCGCGTCTCGCACGAGCGCGGTGATGGCAGCCCTCAGGGGGGCATGGTCGTGCTCCTTCATTTCCTCGCTTCTTGCGTGGCGTTCGCGGTCGCGATCGGTCATTGCTTTGCCGTGAATTCTCCAGTAGGGCGTGTAGCGCAGCCGGGGGATGCAGCAGAGGAACCTTCCGGGTTCGAGCCCGTGCGCGGCGAGGAAGGCGTCCGCTCTCGCGTCATCTCGCACATCCACCGCGAAGGCGCCGTCGGGGCCGAACTCCATGCGCGAGCAAGTGATCCCACTTCCTCGGGCAAACTCCAACGAAACCGAGTCGCGGAAGAAGACGAACTGCGCGCCGCTGAGCACGTCGACAACCTCGGGTGGCGCGCTGGAAAGGGTGATCCCACCAACGCCGTAAGGCTTTCCGGTCTCTTCCCGCCACCGGACCACATCTTTCCAGGCGACGAGCGATGGACCCGAACCGTGGAGCAGAAAATCACACTCAGCGAATGCCGTGGAGAGAGCGCCATCGCCGACGACGATCCCGAGGTTCGGAAATCGTCGGAGAAGCATTTCGCGGACGCCGTTGTCGATCTTGCTCGGCCAAAGGCGAACCTCCACCTCCGGTAGAAACTCCTCGAGCAGGTGGAGCATTCCCGGCGTGTGTCCGATGTCCCCAATATTCACCGTCTGCCAAGACGAGCGGAGCAGGAGCCGCCGCCGTCGCGAATTCCCGGCGCCGACGGCCGATGCGAGCGAGGCGACAAGCGTACTGGCGACAAACGCTCGGCGGGAGAGTTCGGACGCGGGCATGGTAAGACTGTAAATCGTAAAACCGACATTTCCCGTGGCGATTTCCCCAAGGCCTCTCGGGGCACTACCGGTGTCCGCTCTCTCGCAGCGGTTGTGGTGAGTAGGGATCGTTCTGCCGCGCCCCCACCGACGACAGTTCGACCGATTTCGCGGGGCTCCTTGTGCGGGGTCTCACTCGCGGTCCTCGGTTCTGGGAGGGGGGATCCGTTGTTCCACCTGCTAGCTGGCGCGCCCTGAGCCCTGAAAAGCGAACCTTGCGCAGTCTTCTTGAAAGGGGGGTGGCGAACGCATCCTGGTAAGCCGGATTCTGTCTCCCTCCGGTGCCTTGCGGCACCGGGGGCGACGGCCATTTATCTACGCGGCTAATACCCGGGATTTCGGGCGCCGGAGCGCCGACCGGCCAGGCGGGCCGGATTGTTCCCTGTTTTGCCTTGCACCGGGCGGGGTTTACCCTGCCCCCTCAGTCGCCCTCGGGGCGGTGGGCTCTTACCCCACCATTTCACCCTTACCCCGACCGTTGCCGGCCGTGGCGGTATATTTTCTGCGGCACTTTCCGTCGGCCGGGGCTTGCGACCCGGCCTCCCCCGCTTTCGCGGGGCGCGCTGCCTTGTGGTGTCCGGACTTTCCTCCCCCCGTACCGTCCGCCGAAGCGGGGGCGGGCAGCGGCCGTCCCGGATGCGTTCACCACCCGAGAATAGGCGTGCACTCCCGCCGCGTCGAGTACCGATAGCGAGCAACAATAAAATGCCAGCTATTTTATTGTACTGGCGAATTGGAAATGCAGGCCTGTTGCCGTGGCGGCGAATCCGGTTGGGATGGGGCTTGCGTAGTAGTCGAGTGCCCGCTCATTGTGCGCCCCCAGATTCGCTCTCCCCACCCACCATGCCGCTGTCCAAATCCGAAGTTCTCGAACGTCTGTCCGGCAATGCCGAGCCGCTGCGCGTCCATCTTATCGGCGTGGCAGGTTCGGGCATGAGCGGTCTGGCGGCGCTGCTCTTGGCGCTCGGGCACCGGGTGAGCGGCTCCGACCGGGTGGTGACGGCGGAGACAGAGAGGCTCCAGCGGGCGGGGCTGCTCTTCTCGTCGCCTCACCGGGCGAACGAGCTCGCGGAAGCGGAGGCGGAAGCGGTCATCTACTCGTCGGCCATCAAGCCGGGGAACGTCGCCTACGATGCGGCGGCCGAGGCCGGGCTGCCCCTCGTCCGGCGGGCGGAGGCCCTGGCCGCGGTGATGCGGGCGCGCAAGGGGATCGTGGTCGCCGGGACGCACGGCAAAACGACGACCTCGGCCATGACCGCCCATGTCCTGCGCGGGGCGGGGCTCGAGCCCTCGCACTACGTCGGTGCGGAGATCCCGATCTTGGGGACGAACGCCCACCTCGGGGCGGGGGAGTTCTTCGTGGCCGAGGGCGACGAGAGCGATGGCACCCTGATCAACTTCCGGCCCGAGCACTCCATCGTACTGAACATCGAAGCCGAGCACCTCGACCACTACACCGACGGGATCGCGGGTATCATGAGGGTGTTCAAGACGCTGCTCGCCCAGACGGCGGGCACCGTTTTCTACTGCGGTGACGACCCGGGCGCGCGGGACTGTTGTGGCCACCGGGAGGCTTCCGTGTCTTATGGATTCGGGCAGCACTGTGAGGTGCGCGCGGAGAACCTGAGTGCCCTCGGGCAGAGTAGCGAGTTCGCCGTGGTGCGTCGTGGGACGGTCGAGGGGAAGATCGTTCTCAACATCCCCGGGCGCCACAACGTGCTTAACGCCTTGGGCGTGATCGCGCTCGCGCGCGAACTCGGAGTGCCCTTCGGCCCGATCAAGGACGCCATCGCTTCGTTCCGTGGTGCCAAGCGGCGCTTCGACGTCCGGTTCTCCTCGCCACACTACCGTGTTGTCGATGACTACGGCCACCACCCGACCGAGATCGCCGCGACCATCGCTGCGGCTCGCGAGGTGTCCGAAGGCGGGCGCGTGGCCGTCGTATTTCAACCGCACCGCTACACCCGAACCCAGCTCTTGAGGAAAGAATTCGGGAGGGCGTTCGATGGCGCGGACGCCGTGTTCATCACCGACATCTACGGCTCGAGCGAGCTGCCGATCGAAGGGGTGACGGGGCAGGTGCTCGTCGATGAGATCGCCGAGCACGGATCCTGCGGAACCGTCGCGTCGACGCCAGGGCTGGGCGAGGCGGCCGTCGCGGCGGGCAATTTCCTCCGCGAGGGCGACTTGCTTGTCACCCTTGGCGCCGGCAACGTTCACACCGTCGCGACGCGGCTTTCCAACGATCTCGGCGTGCTTGAAGGGTTGCGCGACGCGATGGGGGGAGAACCCGCGGAGTTCCGGCTGCACGAGCCGATGGCCAAGCACACGACCATCCGTATCGGCGGGCCGGCGCAGTTCTGGGTGCAACCAGAGACCGTTGTGGGCATGGCCAAGGCGATTCGCCACCTGCGGCGCGAGGCCGTGCCGGTGCGGGTCATCGGCCGAGGGTCGAACCTCCTCATTCGCGATGGCGGGGTGCGCGGCGCCGTCATCCACCCGCAGGGAGGGGAGTTCGACGCAATTTCTGTCGACGGGAACCGCATCACCGCCGGTGCCGGCGTCCGGCTCAAGAAGCTCACATCGGCCGCCCGCACCGCCGGGATCGGCGGGTTCGAATGGATGGAGGGGATTCCGGGGAACGTGGGGGGAGCACTCCGCATGAACGCTGGTGCCATGGGCGTGCAGACCTTCGACCAAGTCGTCAGCGTGCGCGTCATCAACGCGGTCTGCCGCGCGGTGCAGT
>CAZKYJ010000072.1:10693-11989 GCA_964556355.1 uncultured Verrucomicrobiales bacterium
CGGGAGAGGTGCTGGTGCGGTCGCGCGACGAGATCGTGGCCCACTACCGCGACGTTCCAGAACTCGACGACTACTACGCCGTCGGGGCCACGTTCGAGGGGCATCCCGCCGAACAGGCGGGCATCGACGGGAAGATCGAAGAGTCGAAATCGAAGCGCAAGACGAGCCAGCCTATCGCGGCCAGTGCCGGATGTATCTTTAAGAATCCCGGTGAGGTGCCGGCCGGGCAGCTCGTCGACCAGCTCGGTTTCAAGGGGCGCGGAGTCGGGGCCGCCAGCGTCTCCGAGGTGCACGGGAACTTCATTGTCAACGAGGGTGGTGCCACCGCTGGCGAGGTGCTCGGCCTCATTGCCCAGATCCGTGCCGCCGCTCGGAAGGAACGCGGCATCTGGCTGGAGACCGAAGTGCAGATCCTCGGTGAAGACTGAGCTTCACGGGGCGGGCGGGCGTGGGATTGCGCATTTCGGATCCAGCCCCGCCACCCGGCTTTCGAGAACCCGGCTGCCCGATTGCGTGGGTGCAGCGACCAGTGTGGCCATCATTTCCCTTTCCTCGAGCAGGAGGTGGGAGGTGAGTGGCGCTTCCGGCGACGCATGGCGAATTCATTCGGAATGACGGCGCGACCACCGTTCACCGCAATCTGTGGGGGGTGGGGTCTCGGGGTTGCCAAGGCGGGCGAGTCGTTGGTAGCTTGGGCGATGGAAACTCCCGGAATATTTCGCTTGGCCGCTTTCGGGCTGTGTTGTGGCATTGCGGCGGCGGCTGCTTCGGGGATCCCGGACCCCCGGGCGGACGGGTGGGCGAGCGAGGCCTTCGCGGAGGAGGCGGGGCGGGGGCTGGATGCGATCAAAGCGGCACTCCTCGGGGGCGCCAGCGATTTCGGGGCGGCGGTGGCGGACGACCTTCGGCCAGACCGGTTGGTCGCCGTCGCGGTCGGTGCCCCGTTTTCGGTCGGGCGCTGGGACGGGGTGGGGGCGCCCGCGACGGGCGTGCTCGACGATGCCCTGGCCGATGTGCAGCGTGCTTTCGCCAGCGGCCGGCCCGAGCGGGTAAAGTTCAAGCTCTTCGGCGTCGACGGCCGCACGACCGAGCAGTATTTCGCGGCATCCGGAGGGGGGGTAGAGATCAATGCGACCTGGCGCATCCGCTGGGCCGAAGGCGTCCCACGCCCGACGTCCGTCTCGCTTTTGGCCTACGAAGAGGTGCGCGGGCCGCCGTCGGTTTTCGCCGATGCGACGGCGGCCGTGCTCCCGGAGGATCCTGACGTGCGCGACCAGTACCTTCACGGTACCGACT
>CAZKYJ010000073.1:0-11845 GCA_964556355.1 uncultured Verrucomicrobiales bacterium
GGCTCGATGACCGCGCTCCCGCTGGGATGCCCGCACCCCAGCACGAAAAACAAGCACGTCGCCACGAGACCGGCAGCGGCCCCTAAAATCCCTTTGTTTTTCAAAATCTCCCCTGCTTAACTGCGCGCACTGTTGAAATGGATTCGAAATCGTTAGGCCAACTCCTCCTCACCGGCGTCCCGGGACCCGCACTCGATCCCGACTCCGCACGGCGACTCAAGAATCTTCAGCCGGGAGGATTTATCCTATTTTCCAGAAATATCAAGTCTCCCGAACAATTGAGGAAGCTTACGGATGACCTTCGCGATCTCTCGGAGACCGAACCGTTCATCACCATCGATCAGGAGGGTGGCCGCGTCTCGCGCCTTCGCGAGATCGGCCACGAGCCGCCGAATGCGCAGCAGCTCCGGGAGAAGGGCGACCGCCGCCTCATCAAGCAACACGGAAAGCTGACCGGCCAGCTCCTGCGCCTCTTCGGGTTCAACCTCGACCTCTGCCCGGTCCTCGACATTTCCCACGACGACCAGGCGGACAACTCGCTCAAAGGTCGCTGCTACGGCACCGACTCCCAAGAGGTCATCACGAATGCCGGAGTCTTCAACCGTGCGATGCGCGGCACCGGCGTCCTGTCCTGCGGCAAGCATTTTCCCACCTATGGTTCCGCCGAGGTCGATCCGCACGAGATTCTCCCCGTCATCAACCGGACGAAAGCGGAGCTCATGGCGGAGGAGATCTTGCCGTTCACGGCGCTCCTTCCGGAACTCGATTCCATGATGATCGGGCACGCCCACTACCCCGCCTTCGATCCCGAGCAACCGCGGCTCCCCGCCTCGCTGTCGAAGAACGTCATCACCGGCTTCCTCCGGGACCAGCTCGGGTTCGACGACGGCCTGGTGATGACCGACGACCTCGACATGGGAGCCATCCTCAACGAGGTCGGCTTCAAGGAGACGATCCAAGGATGCATCGCCGCCGGCAACGACATCGCCATGATCTGCCACCGCCTCGAGATGGTCGAGGAGGCGCACGGCCACCTGCAAGGTCTTCCCGACCTCACCCTCACCCTCGCGCTCGAACGCATCCAGAAAGCGAAGAAACGTCTCCCGAAGCCGTTGCCCTTCGACATCGCTACCCACCGGGAATTCGACCAGAAAGTATGGGAACTCCGCGTGGCCACCCTCGGCGAAGACCGCGCCCAGCAACGCTCTGCCGAGGACGGCAAACGCTCCCCGGTGGAACTCTACTGACGACGAGCCCCGATCCATAACCATGCTCTCCACCATCCGCAACCTCCTCATCCTCCAGGATCGCGACCAGCGAATCGCCCGGCTCAAAAAAGAACTCAAACGCATCCCGCTGGAGGAGGCCCAAGCCAACGAGCGCCTCCTCGGCGACCAGGCCGCCGTGGCTGCGGCCGACGAGGCGGTCAAAAAGAACGAGGTCGCCATCAAAAACCTCGAGATCACCATCGAGACCCGGCGCGACACCATCGTCAAGCTCAAGAACCAGCAGTTCGAGACCCGCAAGAACGAGGAGTACCGGGCGCTCGGATCGGAGGTCGAACGCTACGAGCGCGAGGTCACCGCCTTCGAAGACCAGGAGCTCGAGCACATGGAAACGGGTGAAACCCTCCGCGCCCGCCTCGCCGAAGCCAAGGCGGCCCTCGCCACGACCCAAGGGTTCGTCGACGAGGAGCTCACGGGGCTCGCCGACCGCCGGGCAACCTGCCGGGAGCAGATTGCCGAGGCGGAGGCCGCCCGTGAGGAAGCCGCTTCTGCCATCGAGGACGAAGCGCTGCTCGGCCAGTATGACCGAACGTTCAAGAACAAGAAAGACGCCGCCGTCGTCCCGCTCCGCGGCGGCAACTGCGGCGGTTGCCACATGCGGGTCATGCCATCGACCCTCCACGGCGCCAAGGCCGAAACGGCCGTGACCCACTGCGAACACTGCGGCAGGATCGTCTACCTCGACGAGTAGCCAGCGTCAGACAGGCTCAGCCATCACCGGGTTTTTGCGCCACCCCGACGGTGTCGCGCCCGTCTGCTGGCGGAACCATCGCGAGAAGTAGTTGTGGTCGAGAAAGCCGACCTTTTCCGCGACTTCGAAGATGGCAAGATCGCCCTGCATGAGGAACTGCTGGGCCTCCCGCACCTGCATCCGGGTCTGAAGCTGGCCGAGCGTGAGCCCGCACTCCGCTTTGAGCAGCCGGTTGAGGTGGTCTTGCTGGTAGCCGACGCGCCTGGCGATCTCGGCCAGGGAGACGCGTTCTGACCGCGAGCGCTCGATGGCCCGCTGGGCGGCACGGGTCGCACCTAGGCGCCGGCTATCGCCGAACCGGTTGACCGGGCGCAGCCATCCGGCGGTCTTGAGCGCCACGTGGAGAACCCGGAGGACCGCCGCGCCGACCAGCATCACCATCTCCCGCTGCTCGATCTCCCTCACGGCAAAAAGCTTGCTCAGCTCGCCCCGGACCTCGGCGAGGTCGTCGGCCGACAACTGCGTGCACGCGTGCATCGGCCAGCGGGACTCCCCGAGCTTGAGATCGAGGACGAGACAGAGCGGTTGCCGGCCCCGCTCCCGCTGGAAAGCATGCTCTTCGCCCGCCCGTACCACGATCACCGTTCCCGGTCGGGCCGCATGGGTCTTCGCCCCCACTTTCTGGAACCCGCGCCCGCTCAGGTAGACGATGAGCTGCTCGTGATCGTGCTGGTGAGCCGACCAAATCGCCTCGGGCGTGTGCTGGTTGAGCCGCAGCCGCATCACCTCGATCCTCGGCATCAGCATTCCCAAATCCTGGATCAATAGGGGCCGATAGTTCCGCATCAGTCGGCGATCGTAGTAGGAAATTCTTGTCGATTCAATGCTAATTTGGAGGGAGGCGTCCTAACGCTTCTCCGACATCGACCTTAAGGTATCGGTATGCAGCATCCCCCACCGCCGACCTGCCTTGTCACGGGAGCCTCCCGCGGCCTCGGCCGCGGTATCGCCATCGAACTTGCCAAAGCGGGCATGTCCGTGGCGGTGCACTACGGGACGAATGCCGACGCCGCCAGAGAAACGGCCGAACGTTGCCACTCGGCCGCCCGCTCCGCCGCCCAGGTCTTTCCACTGGTAGGCGGAGATATCGCCGACACCGGGGCGCGGGTCGAGATCGTGCGAGGCACCTTGGAAGAGTTCGGCGGGCGGCTCGACGCACTGATCAACAATGCCGGCATCGGCACGCTCAGTCGCGGCGACCTCCTGGAAGCCACCGAAGAAAGTTTCGACGCCGTCCTGGGAACCAATCTCAAGGGCCCCTACTTCCTCACGATGGCCATCGCCAAGCACTGGCTCGCCAACCCGGGCGCGGCGGTTCTCCCGGGAGGCTACAAGCTCGTCTTCATCTCGTCGGTCTCGGCGACCATGCCGTCGCCGAACCGTGGGGACTACTGCCTTTCCAAAGCGGCACTCGGCATGGCGAACCAGCTATTCTCTGCCCGGCTTGCCCCGCACGGGGTCCAGACGATCGAGTTTCGCCCCGGCATCATGGAATCCGACATGACCGCCGGGGTGAAAGATAAATACGATGCCCTCATCGCCGATGGGCTGGTTCCCCAAGGCCGCTGGGGAACGCCCGGAGATCTCGGCACTTCCGTCCGCTCGTTCGTCACCGGCCACCTCCCGTTGGCCACCGGCTCTCACCTCTATCTCGACGGCGGCCTGCACACGAAAACCCTCTGACGAACCGATGATCGATTTCCCCACCCCCCTGCTGGAAACCTTCTGGCACCACTCCGGCCAGAAGATCCGCCTGATCGCCGACCGCTACGATCACGCCCAAGGATCGCCGGTCTTCACCGTGGCCGGGCGCTACACCACACGCGGCTGGACCGAGTGGACGCAAGGGTTCGAGTTCGGGTCCGCCGCCTTGCAGTTCGAAGCCACCGACGACCGCTATTTCCTCGAGCTCGCCCGGCAGAACACGGTCGGCGCGATGGCTCCCCACGTCAGCCACTTCGGCGTGCACGACCACGGGTTTAACAACATTTCGACCCATGGAAACCTCCTCCGCCTGATGAACGATGCGAGGATCCCCGAAAACGAATGGGAGCGACATTTCTACGAGCTCGCCCTCAAGGTTTCGGGCGCAGCGCAAGCGAGGCGCTGGACCCCGCTCCCCCGCGACGGTGATGGCGCCGGCTATATCTACTCGTTCAACGGCCCCCATTCGTTGTTCGTCGATACGATCCGCTCCTGCCGCGCGCTCTTCGTCAGCCACCTGCTCGGCCATCGCTCGATGGACGAGGGCGATCGCGCGATCGATCTCAGAGACCGGGCGCTGGCGCACGTCGCCGCCACGGCGAAGTACGCTATCTTCTACGGCGAGGGGCGGGACAGCTACGACGCCGTCCCGGGGCGCACGGCGCACGAGTCCGTATTCAACACCAACGATGGCGCGTTCCGGTGCCCGAATTCCCAGCAAGGCTACACCGGCTTCAGCACGTGGACGCGGGGGCTTGCCTGGGCGGTGTTGGGATTCGCCGAAACCCTCGAGCTGCTGGACGCGCTGCCCGACTTCGCGGGGAAGGACGGAGCCCGCGCCACGAGCCTACGCGCCGCCCGCGCCACCGCGGACTTCTACCTCGCGCACACGCCCCCCGATCGTATCCCCTACTGGGACACCGGCGCACCCCAGCTCCACCGCCTCGGCGCGTCGCTCTACGAGCGACCGTCCGATCCGTTCAACGACCACGAGCCCGTCGATTCGTCGGCGGCCGCCATCGCCGCCCAAGGCCTGCTCCGGCTGGGCATGCTAGTCAGACATCAGCCCTACATCGAAGCCGCCCTCACCGCAGCGAGATCCCTCTTCTCCGCCCCCTACCTCTCGGTCGACCCCGGCCATGAAGGACTTGTCCTGCACTCGATCTACCACCGTCCGAACGGCTGGGATCATATCCCCGAAGGCAGCGCGATCCCCAATGGGGAATCCTCCATGTGGGGCGATTACCACGCGAGGGAGCTCGCCCTGACCATCGGACGTCTCCGTGCCCCGGAGCCGACGCCCTACCGCTACTTCGATTGTGTTCGCGGATGCGGGGGAGCAGTTACCAGAACCCGGGAAGTGCGATGAAGCGCCTCGCCATCCACACCATCACGACCCGGCCGTGGTCGCCGGACGAATGTATCCGCCGCTACGCCGAGGCCGGTGTCTCAGGGATCACCTTCTGGCGACACGATTTTGCGAAAGCGGCTCCCGGAGCGCTTGCCCGGCGATGCGCCGATGCCGGGCTGGACGTGGTCTCGCTCGCGCGGGGCGGGTTCTTTCCCTGGGCCGAAAGCGCGAAGCGCCAGGCGGCGATCGACGACAACCGCCGCGCCATCGATGAGGCGGAGTCCCTGGGCGCGCCTTCCCTCGTCCTCGTCTGCGGGGCCGATCCGGCGCAGTCCCTCGGCGACTCCCGGGCGCAGATCCGCGACGGGATCGCTTCCTGCCTCGACCACGCGGCGGCGGCGGGTGTCGTCCTCGCGATCGAACCGCTCCACCCGATGTACGCCGACACCCGGTCTGCCATCAACACGATGGCCCAGGCCAACGAAGCGTGCGAGGCGCTCGGCAGCCACCCCAGCGTCGGGATCGCCTGTGATGTCTACCACACCTGGTGGGACCCGAACCTGGAGTCCGAGATCGCCCGAGCGGGAAAACGGGGCAATCTCACCGCCTTCCACATCTGCGACTGGAGCGTTCCGACGACCGACTTCTTGAACGACCGCGCCATTCCCGGCCAGGGCTGCATCGACATCCCCGTGATATCTTCGTGGGTCGAAGCATCGGGGTTCGCGGGATATCGCGAGGTGGAGATCTTCTCTGACCAACACTGGGCGCGCGACCAGGATCCCTATCTCAAAGAAATCATCGACGCCTACACCTCACTTTACTAAGCAATGGAAACACGACGAATCGGCATTCTCCTCAACGGCGTCACCGGGCGGATGGGAACGAACCAGCACCTCGCCCGCTCGATCACCGCGATCATCGAGCAGGGTGGCGTCCGCGTCTCCCCAGACCTCACCCTCCTGCCCGCCCCGGTGCTCTGCGGACGCAACGAGAACAAGCTGCGGGCGCTCTCCGACACCTACGGCCCCTACCCGATCTCCACCGATCTCGACGCCGCATTGCGCGGGGAATTCGGGCACATCGATATCTTCTTCGACGCCTCCGGAACCCTGCAGCGCGCCGGATTCATCGAGAGGGCGGCGGCCGCGGGCAAGGCGATCTACTGCGAAAAACCGACGGCCGTCGAAAGCGCGGAGGCGTTCCGCCTGGCCGACCTCGTCGAGTCGGCAGGATTGAAGAACGGCGTCGTGCAGGACAAGCTCTGGCTGCCGTCATTCCGGAAAGTGCGCATGCTCCAAGAGCTCGGCTTTTTCGGGGAGATCCTCTCCGTGCGCGGCGAGTTCGGCTACTGGGTGTTCACCGGCCTCGACTACGACCAGCCCGCCCAGCGCCCCTCGTGGAACTACCGATCGGAGGACGGCGGCGGCATCATGATCGACATGTTCTGTCACTGGCAATACCTCATCACCGACCTTTTCGGTCCGATCTCCCAGCTCGTCGCCCACGGTGCGACCGATCTCCCCGAGCGCCGGGCGGAGGACGGCTCCGTCTACCCGGCCACGTCCGACGATTCCGCCTACGCGATCTTCGTCCTCGAAAGCGGAGTGACCTGCCAGTTCAACAGCTCGTGGTGCGTACGGCCGCGGCGCGACGACCTCCTCACCCTCGAGATCCACGGCACCAAAGGTTCCGCCGTCGCCGGCCTCCGGGACGTCTACACGCAGTCCGCGGCGAACACCCCCAAGCCGGTCTGGAACCCCGATATCCCCCAGCCGGTCAACCTGTTCGACGGCTGGGAGAAAGTCCCCGACAACATCGCCTACGACAACGCCTTCAAGATCCAGTGGGAGCTCTTCCTCCGCCACGTCGCGCTCGACGAACCCTTTGGCTCCACCCTCCGGGAAGGTGCGAAGGGCGTGCAGCTCGCCGAGCTGGGGATGCGATCGTGGAAGGAGCGGAGCTGGGTGGACGTGCCCTAGGCCGCTCGGGTCGACCGCCAGACCAGCTCCGGAAGCCCCGCCTGCCAGCGGGCGGTTCGCCTCAGTCGTTTTCCAAGGCTTCGCGGTAGGCTGCCAGCTTGGCCCTCCGTTCGTCGCTGATCTCGGGGTAGTGCATGGGCAGCTCGCGGAGCCGGTCGACGACGATCTGCGCCACGATGATGCGCATGCTCTTTTTGTCGTCGGCGGGGATGATGCACCACGGGGCGTCGGCCGTGGCGGTGGCGGTGATACAGCGCTGGTAGGCGTCTTGGTATTCGTCCCAGTGGGCCCGCTCGCGGACATCGCCCTCCTCGAACTTCCAGTTTTTATCGGGCTCGTCGATCCGCGAGAGAAATCGGCGCCGCTGTTCGTCGCGCGACACATTGAGAAAGAACTTCAAAATCACCGCGCCGTTCTCGGTGGCGTAGCGCTCGAAATCTCTGATGGCGGCGTAGCGCTTCTCCCAGAGCTTCGCAATATTCTTCGTGACCGCCACGGGGAGTCGCTGCCCTTCGGTGACGAGTTCGGGATGCACCCGGCAGACGAGGACCTCCTCGTAGTAGGATCGGTTGAAGATACCGATCTTGCCGGCCGGCGGCATCTCCTTGGTCGTGCGCCAGAGGAAGTCGTGGGCGCGCTCCTCCGTGCTGGGTGCCTTGAAAGCGCTGACCTCGACCCCGTGGACATCGACATCGGATACGAGCCTCCGGATCGTTCCGTCTTTGCCCGCGGCATCCATCGCCTGGAAGACGAAGAGCCCGCTGTAGCGATTGTGGGCGTACATGACGTTCTGCAGGTCCCCGACCGCCTTCTGGCCCTCCGCCAGTTTCCGCTTGTAGTCTTTCTTGCCGTCGTAGACCGGGGCGATCGAGGTCGGGTAGTCGGATAGCCGGAATCGCCCGGTGCCCTGGTAGACGAAACTTTGAGGATCGCCAGCCGCCATGCGCTCTCTTCGTGATCTTTTCGCTGCCATAGTAGTGTAGGAATGTTAGTGTTAGTCGATCCCGTATTCTTCAAGAACGCTGCGGGGGACGAATTTGGTCGCGGCGGCACTGGTGGCCTCGGGGTCGATGGGCGGGGCGACGCCGGCATCGAGCGCCTGTTTCCACCGCGACGCGCAGAGGCACCAGCGATCGCCGGCTTTGAGTCCGGGAAAACCGTACTCGGGGACTGGCGTGCTGAGGTCGTTGCCGAGGTTTTTCGAAAACTCGAGAAACTCGCTGGTCATCCAGGCGCAGACCGCGTGGCAGCCGTGGTCGTCCGGCCCGGTGCGGCAGCACCCGTCCCGATGGAAGCCGGTCATCGGTGCTTCTCCGCAGATCTTCAACTCGCCGCCCCGGAGATTCTGCTCGCTGCCTTCTGATGCCATGCGGGGACGGTCCGCGCGTTCGCCCGTCGCACAAGTAGCAATTCACGCCTTCTTCGCGTTGACCGGCCGCCTGCGGTCGGGGAAGAGTTCGCGGCAGATCGGGCAGACGGTGCCGTCGCACCCGCGGGCCGAACAGTACTCCCTCCCGTAAAAGATGATCTGAAGATGGAGCCGGTTCCATTTTTCCTCGGGAAAATGGCGCTTCAGATCCCGCTCGGTCTGGACGACGTTCTTGCCCGAGGTGAGCTTCCAACGCTGGGCGAGCCGATGGATATGGGTATCGACGGGAAACGCGGGCACCCCGAAGGCCTGCGCCATCACGACGCTGGCGGTCTTGTGGCCGACCCCCGGAAGCGCCTCCAAGGCATCGAAGTCAGCCGGCACCTTGCCGCCGTAGCGTGTGGCCAATGTTTGGGAGAGCTGGGAAATGGCCTCAGCCTTGCGGGGGGCGAGGCCGCAGGGGCGGATGGTTTCCTCGATGATCGGGACGGGCACCGTCGCCATCGCCTCCGGCGTATCGGCGAGGGCGAACAGCTGGGGCGTCACCAGATTCACCCGGACGTCGGTGCACTGGGCCGAGAGGAGCACCGCCACCAGCAGGGTGTAGGGATCGCGGTGATCCAGCGGGATGGGCGTCTCGGGATAGAGATCTTCCAGTCGTCGCATGACGACGATGGCGCGTTCCCGCACGGTCATTGCGGAGGGCGGCGGTCTCAGCCCTGGGCCTCGATGGCCTTGATCATATCCCGGACGTGACGGGCTTTGGTGCGGGGCTTGAGCACTTGAAGGCTTTTCGACTTATCGCCCCAGCGGACGATCTCGATGGGAACATTCCGCACCCCCCACTGGTTCATCATCGTCTTGTTCGGCTTGTAGATATCGATCGTGTTCGTACCGACGAGGGCGCTTCCGTAATCATCGACCTCGTAGAGGTAGGGTTCGCCTTTGATCTTGAAGACCGTACCCATCGGGAAGACCGACCAATCCGCAGCGGCGCTCCGGACGCGCCCGTATTTGAGATTCGTGCCGGCGGCGTTCTTCGTGCCGTACTGGAGGCTGTCCGCCTCCGTGTGGGTGTAGGCTGTCGTCCGCACGACCCCTGCCGGGTTCCCCGCGATCCTGCGCAGCGAGCTGTTGTTCGAAGAAATCCCGCCGGGAGTGGAACAACCGATGGCGAGGAGGGACAGCCCAGCGCAGGCGAGGACGGGTAGATGTCGCATGATGTGAAAAATTCCGGGGACAGCTCGAAACGTTCGACCCTATAATAGCAATAATTTTAAGGGATTGCGAGATAATTTTAGGTTTCCTAACAATTTTTTCGCAACCAAGCACTTGCCTAGCCGATGATTCGCAGATCTGCAAGTGAAATGGCGAGTCGCAAGCGTTGGGATTCTGCTGCTTGCGAACGATTTGGGCTCGCGTCAGAGTGGGCGTCGCCGTGTCCACCACCGATCTCGATTTGTCTGCCATCTCCCCTACTTCGGTGCCCCGTGCCACCGCCGCGCTCATCGGCTTTCTCAGGGCGCAGGAGGCGAGGGGGCGCCGGACCGTCTACGTGACCGACGACGCCAAGAAGCAACTCGGCCATTGGGCGCGCTCCACGCTCTCCCGCGGCGGGGCCGCCGCAGATCCGCCGCGGGCAGCGCCAGCGACGCCCCTCCCGGTGGTCCCGCCGGCGACCACCTCGGCACCTCCTACCCCCTCCGCTCCCCCGGCGTCTAAGGACGAGCGCTTGGCCGAGATCCGGAAGCGCGCGGCCGGGTGCGATCGCTGCCGGTCGCTCGGCACGCTCCGCGACCAGTTCGTCTTCGCCACGGGAAACCCCGCCGCGCGGTTGATGCTGGTGGGCGAAGCGCCGGGCCGCGAGGAAGAGTTGCGGGGCGAGCCGTTCGTCGGCCCGGCGGGCGAACTCCTGACGAAGATTCTCAAGGCGATGGGCTTCGAGCGCTCGGACGTCTACATCTCGAACATCGTCAAGTGGCGCCCGGCGACGGCGCCCGGCGATCGCAAGGAAAACCGGAAGCCGACGAAAGACGAGATGGAAGCGTCGAAATGCTATGTCCTCGAAGAGATCGCGGTCGTGCAGCCCGAAGTTATCGTCGCCCTGGGTGCGACGGCCGCGCAGGGACTGCTCGACATCGATATCCCGGTCGGGCGGGCGCGTGGCACCTTTCGCTCCGTGGGCACGATCCCGGCGCTGGTTACCTACCACCCGTCTTATCTGCTCAGGAACGCGGGCGTCTCCGAGAAACGGAAAGTCTGGGAAGACATGCTTCTCATCATGGAACGGCTGGGCATGCCCATATCGGAAAAACAGCGGGGGTTCTTCTCCCGGCCCCCGCGCTAGCGGCCCGAAGGGGCGGCGACCAGCTCGTTGATCGACTGGGCGACGAGGTCTCCGTCCATCTCGTGCACTTCCACCTTTTCGCCGATGTCGGGGACGAGCGTGATCGTCAACTCGCCCCCGAGATGCTCGCGGAACTCCTCCAACCCGCGGAGGATGAGTAACGTTCCGGTCTCGTCCACCGCGTCGAGATGGGGCGAAGTCGTCGCGAAGCCGACCCGCTCGATAAGGCTCACGATGCGCTGGAAGGTCGCTTCGCCCAGCATCCCAACCAGCACCGAGTAGCGGAGATCGACGGCCATTCCGATGGCGACGGCTTCCCCGTGACACACTTTGAAATCGGACACCTGCTCGAGCTTGTGCGCCACCCAGTGGCCGAAATCGAGCGGGCGGGCGGAGCCGTATTCGAACGGGTCGCCACCACCCACGATGTGGTCGATGTGGAGGTCGGCGCTCCGCCTGATAACCCGCTGGAGGATGGCGTCGTCGAGGGCAGCCAGCGACTCCACCGCCTCTTCCATCTCCTCGAAAAACGCCCGGTCTTTGATCAGCGCCACCTTGATGGCCTCGATGACACCCGCGCGCTTGTCCCTCTCGGGCAAGGTGCGGATGAAGCGGAAATCGTTCACCACACCGTGCGGCACGGCGAACGTTCCCACCCAGTTCTTCTTGGAGAAGTAGTTGACCCCGTTCTTCACCCCCACGCCCCCGTCGCCCTGGCTGAGCGTGGTGGTGGGCATGCGCACGTGGCGGATGCCCCGGTGAGCCGTGGCCGCGGCGAAGCCGACGAGATCGAGCACCGCTCCGCCGCCGATCGCGATGACGTAGCTGTGCCGGTCCAGCGCCCGCTCGTTGATCTCGTTCCAGATCGCCTCGACGAGACCCCAGGTATTCTTCGATGCCTCGCCCCCGGGCACGACGAGAGGGGCACTGGCCAGTTCGACCGATTCGACGTGCTGCGCGAAGTAGGCGCCAATCTCTTCGAGCAGGCTCGGCAGCGCAGCGAGAACCCCGCCGTCGATGACGAAGAGCACCCGGGCGACCCGGCTCGACCCCTC
>CAZKYJ010000074.1:0-11843 GCA_964556355.1 uncultured Verrucomicrobiales bacterium
GCCGGAGGGCGAGCTTCGTGCCGTCCCTGACGACCTCGATCGTCCCGTCCGGAAGGATTTCGGCGGCGGGCGGATCGGCGGGAGCCGGATCGCTGGCCCCGTCATCGGGGATCGTGGCGAGGCCGTCGAGCGCGAGCACGGCGATGGCCGCATCGCGGAACTCCTCGGGGTTCCCGTAATTCCCCCCGAGGTCGTCCAAGATCTGCCGTCCCTCGGCACCGGCGTCCGCGCGGGTCGAGGTGGCGAGGACCCGGAGCCGGGCGAGCCCTTCGCGGGACGCGGCCTCCCGCGACTGGATCAGGGCGAAGATCCCGTAGCCGAGGACGGCGGCGACCACGGCGGCGAGGGCGACTGCCCGGGCGATCCCCCGGTGGAAGGCGGCCCGCTCCCGCCGGGCGATCTCCTCCTCCCGGCGCGATTGTTCGGATCGTCGCTCGGGAAGCGCGCGCAGGCGTTCGGCCACCAGCGCGGCCCCGGCCGGCCGGGCGGCCGGCGAGGTGGCGAGGCAGGCCTTGATGTCGTCCACCAGGAGCGGGTCCTCCACCTGTTCGTGCCAGTCCGGGGTCAGCGGGCGGGCGAGGTCCCCGACGACCAGCTGGTAGAAAATCATGCCGAGCGCGTAGATGTCCGATCGCGGGCTGGCCAGCTCGCCCCCGAAGATCTCGGGCGCGATGTAGAGCGGTGTGCCACGCGAGTTCGAGCCGCCGGTGCGCAGCGCGGTCACGTAGGTGAGCGTGTCTTGCATCGTGGCTTGCACGGCGAGTTCCCCGATGCCGAAATCGGTCAGGTAGACCCGGCCGGGCGCTTCGGGTGCTCCGGGGTCGGTCCGCCCCGGGGCGAGGAGGACGTTGGCCGGCTTGACGTCGCGGTGGAGCACGTTGGCGTCGTGGGCGAGCTGCAGGATCTCGGCCAGCCGGATGACGATGGCGAGCCGTTGCTCGAGCGGAACCTCGGCGAGCGGCGGTGCGCCCTCGCGGTTGGCCCACTTGGCGAGATCGATGCCGTCGACGTCTTCGAGCATCAGGTAGTAGGGTGGTGTTTCCAGCGCGATGTCGTAGAGGCGGACGAATCCGGACTGGTCCCGGGCGCGCTCGGAAAGGTGTTTGAAGAGCGAAAGCTCACGTTTGAGGAGCCGGGGCGACTCGTCTTGGGGGCAAAACTTGAAGACGCGCGTGAGCTCGAGTGCCGGGTCGTCGTGGTGCCCGACCCAGACCTCGCACGAGGCTCCTTCGCCGAGCTGCCGGTCGAGAATCCAATCGGTGGATGGGATGCGGGCATCCTGGGCGGGAACGAACTTTGGAGCGGTGGCGCCGTTCGCCCCGAGCGCGGCGAGCGCCCCATCGAGCGCGCGGGAAAACTCCGCCGCCGACTGGTAGCGATCCCGGGGCCACTGGCGCATTGCTTTGTGGATCGCCCGCTCGGTATCGGCGGACACATTCTCTGCCAGGTCGCACAGCCGCCGGGCCGGCGATTCGCGGACGATCTCGGCGGCGTCGTTGAGCGCGATGCCGGAGGGGAGCACGTGCGGGCGCTCGCCGGCGAGGCACTCGAAGAGAACGACGCCCAGCGAGTAGATATCCGAGGTGCGCAGGTCCGTAGCGTTGTCGAACTCCCGTCCGATCTGCTCGGGGCTCATGTAGGCCGGCGTGCCGCCGAGGCCGGCCCCGGGGTCTTTCCCGGAGATGGCGGCGAGTCCGAAATCGAGGATGATCGGGGCACCCGACTCCTCCTCCAGAATGATGTTGCCCGGCTTCAGGTCGAGGTGGGTTACCCCGCGGTCGTGCGCGTGCTGGAGCGCGGCGCAGAGGGCGCGGCCGAGTTCCAGGGCGGCCACCTCCTGCATGCGCCCATCCCGGATGCAGGAGGCCAGCGTCCGGCCGGAGACGAGATCCATGGTGAAGAAGACGATGTTCCGGCCGCTCTCCTCGTCATGGTGGATGTCGGCGTCGTGGATGGCGACGAGGCCGGGGTGTTTGAGGCGGCCGAGGACGTGGATCTCCTCGCGGAAACGGACCTCGGTGGACGGTGTGATGAGAGCGGGATTGACGATCTTCAGGGCGACGTGCCGGCGCGTGTGGAGGTGGAGCGCCCGGTAGACCACGCCCATACCACCCTCGCCGACGGGCCCCTCCAACTGGTAGCGGCCCGCCAGGACCGGCGGGGGTGGGGGCGGGGCGGCCGCCGGGGGGGGGGAGCTTGTAGCTGACCCGGAGGCACTCGATCACCGCCGGGTCCTCGCCCAGTTGAGCGAGTTCGTCCAGCCGCCTTTCCACCTGGTCCGGCGGCAGGAGGTCGAGCTCGTCCGCCAGCTCGTGGATGCGTTCCCACTGTTCTCTGGTCGGTTCGATCACGGCGGGCGAGGCAATGTGCGGGGGCGGCTAGGCCGCCGCGAGGATCTCGGAAATCTTTTGTTGGAGGAGGATGCGCGCCTCGCGCAGGCGCCGCTTGATCGTACGGTCCGAGGTCTCCAGCAGCGCGGCCATCTCGCCGATCGTGATGCCGGTGAAATAGTGGTGCTGCACGATGTCCCCCAGATCGGGATGGCTCGTCTCCAACCAGCCGAGCGCCTCGTCCAGCGCCAGGATCTCGACCGGGCGCACCTCTTCTGCGCTGCGATTCGAGAGGAAGTCGAGTTCTTCCGGCAGTCGGAACTCCAAGTGGGGGCGCCGCTTCGCCGCGCGGGCGCGGGCGTGGTCGACGAGCGCGTTGCGCATCGAGCGGTGGACGGATGCGAAAAAATCATGCCGGTTCTGCCAGGAGAGATCCTCCCAGCTCGTACCGGCCGGGACCTGTCGCCGGAGCGCGGAGACGACGAGGGCGGTGGCACGGATCGAGCATCCGATGCGCTCACCGCGCAGGAGCTGGCGTGCCGCTCCCCGGAGCTCGCCGATGAGTTCGGGGAGATGCTCGATGGTGATCGTTTCTTCGCCTTCCATGTCGTCGCGGGCGTCTTAGACTACCGTGGGGACCGCGTCGCGCGCAAGCGGTTCCGCACTCCCGATGGGAATAATCGACTTCTCCGGTCAGGAAGGCAGAGAAATCGGCCATCAAAAGCGGCCGATCTTCGCGAGCGCGGTCGCGAGGCCTTCGACGAGGGAACGGGTGGTCGCGGGCATCTTGCCCCGCTGCCAGAGCACGATAAAATCCCAGTGGGCTGAAGGATCCGAAATCGGGATCATGGTAACTCCGGGATGGGAGAAGTGGCGGAAGTAGTCGGGCAGGAGGGTCACCGCGGATTCCGAGGCGACGAGGGAGAGCACGTTGGTGATCCCGTCCGTGATCGCGACGAAGCGTGGCTTGAATCCAGCGGTGCAGCAGAGCGCGCTCATCCACCGGTTCCGTCCCGGCATCTGGTCTTCATCGACGCCGATAAACTCCCGCGACTTCAGGTCGGCCAGGGCGACGCTGTCGCGGGAACCGAAGGCGTCCGCGATGGAGAACGCGGCACAGACCCCGAGCGTACAGAGCTTTTTGCTGGGGAAGTCGCGTGCTCCCACGGCACCCTCCTGACCGGTGATCGCGACGTCGAGATCGCCCGCCCGCAGGCCGTCGATCTGCTCGCGCGGGGAAAGGTCGTAGAGCTTCAGCTTCAGATCGGGATGGGTCTTCCTCAGCCTGTCCAGGGCGGGGGTGAGGACGGGCTGCGCGGCGGAGATGAGGTAGCCGACGCGCAGCTCCGCCCGGTGGTCGCCACCCGCCCTTCGTCGCACCTTGGCGAGGGAGGCATCGTAGGCGCTGACGACCGGTTCCATCTCCCTGATAAGAAAATGCCCGAGATCGGTGGGGGTCACCCCTTTGCTCTCGCGTTCGAGCAGGCGGCCCCCCACCTCGTCCTCCAGCGATTTCATCTGGCGGCTCAGTGCCGGCTGGGTGATACGGAGGCGCAGCGCGGCCCGGTTGACGCTGCCGTCCTCCACCACCGCGAAGAAAGCGCGAAGTCGGTCTATCATGCGCCAAGTGGTATGCGCATTCGGCATAACTGCAACGCCAAAGCGGCATTGTCGGCAGTGGCGATGGACGGGTAGTCTGAGCCCGCGCTGGTCGATACGGGAAGCTGAAGACGAGAGTCCCGATCGGCACTGCCCGACCACCGGCGAAGACGTCAGAACAATGAATCGACTCACGATCGCATCCACCGGCATGGTCGGCCCCCGCACCGTCGGAGCAGCCGCCCGTCGGCAATCACCTGCCGGAACTTTTCAACGACAAGCTCCAGCCGTCCCCACCTGACCCGATGCACGCACCCGAAGACTCCAGACCTCCCTTCCCGCCATTCGATGCGGAGTCCGCCGCCGGAAAAGCCCGCGCCGCCGAGGACGCCGGGAACCACCGAGATCCCCACAAGGTAGCGCTGGCCCTACACGCCCGACTGCCCGTGGCGAAACCGCGCAGAGTTCATCGAGGGCCGGGAGCAGATCGAAGCATTCCTCACCCGGAAATGGAACAGGGAACTCGACTACCGCCTGATCAAAGAACCCTGGGCCTGCCAGGGCGACCGGATCGCCGTGCGCTTCGCCTACGAATGGCGCGACGACTCCGGCCACTGGTTCCGCTCGTACGGGAACGAGAATGGGAGTTCGATGCCGACGGATTCATGAAACGCCGCATCGCCAGCATCAACGACTACCCCATCACCGGGGAAGAGCGAAAATTCCGCTGGCCTCCCGGTCCCCGCCCGGCGGATCATCCCAGTCTCTCCGAACTTGGACTCTGAGTTCCTATGGTCACCCCGCGCCTCGCCAAAATCCGCGTCTATCCGATCAAAAGCCTGGATCCGGTCGAGGTGGACGCGGTGCGCATCGCCATGCACGGCATGCTGGAGAACGACCGCGCGTTCGCGATCTTCGAGGGCAGCGGTGGGATCATCAAAGCGAAGGACGCGCCGGAGGTTCACCAGCTACACGCCCGCGTCGATCTGGAGACCCTGCGAGCGGCCTTCCGCATTCACGGACAGGAAGGGGAGATGATCTACCATTTGGACGAGGATCGGGTCGCCATCGGGCGCTGGCTGAGCGGCTCCTTCGGGCGGCCGGTGAAGCTGCACCGCGACGCGCGGATCGGGTTCGCCGACGACTGGACGGCGACGGGTCCGACCTTGATCAGCACAGCGACGCTGGAGCTGGTCGCGTCGTGGTTCCCCGATCTCAATGTCGAGGAGGTGCGCCGCCGCCTGCGCGCCAATCTGGAGATCGACGGCGTTCCCGCGTTCTGGGAAGACCAGCTCTACGGACCGGGCGAGGGCGAACGGGTCACTTTCCGGATCGGCGAGGTCGAACTGCTCGGCAAGAATGCCTGCCAACGGTGTCCGGTGCCCGGGCGCGACGTGGAGACGGGCGCGAAGACCCGGGGCTTCAGCAAGACCTTTGTCGCGCAGCGCAAGGCCACGCTGCCCCCGTGGGCGCACCGGGCGCGCTTCGACCATTTCTATCGGGTCGCCATCAACACCCTGCCGGGGACCATCGGGGAGAACGCCGAACTGCGCGTCGGTGACGCGCTCGATATTGTCGGCACCGCAACCGCACCCACCGACGACGGCGACCGATGAAGAACTACGCCGAGCTCCTCTTTGTCGATAGTGTCCGCGATCTCCAGGACCAGGCCGGGGTGGGGGAGAAATTCGCGAGCATCTACTCGCAGCGCACTCGGGATTCGCTCGGCGTGGACGAGTTGGAATTCATCGGCGCGCGCCGAAGTTTCTTCATCGCCTCGGTATCGCCGACCGGTTGGCCTTACGTCCAGCACCGGGGCGGACCGCGGGGGTTCCTCAAATCCATCGGCGGGAACCGGCTCGGATTCGCCGACTACCGCGGCAACCGCCAGTTCGTCACCATGGGGCACGCCGCCCGCGACGGTCGCGTCGCCCTGATCCTCGTCGACTACGAGCGGCGCGCGCGCCTGAAGCTTCTGGGAAGACTAACAATGGTTCCAGCCGGGGAAGCCGACCCGGCGGTCGCCCGCCGGCTGGCGACCGCCGGTGAGGGTACGGTCGAACGGATCGCCACCATCGAAGTCGTCGCCGCCGACTGGAACTGCCAGCAGTACATCCCCCGTCTCGTCGAGGCGGAGCGGCTCGACGCGCTCGTCGCCGAGAACGAACTCCTGAGGGCGAAACTTCGGGATCTGGTAGGATAGAGCGCTTCCCCCGGGTGGCGAGACTCCCGCCCCATCCTCGGATTCTGTTTCTGCGCGCGGCGAGGGGGGCCGAATGCCCGGAGGCCGGGCGGTGCGCCGACGGGGTCCAACGCCCATCCGGACGGGCCGGTGATGGTGACCCGATTCGTCCCACCATGCGCGCCAGATCCGAAACCGAACCATTGCGCTTTATCCGAAGCTTCCGCACCGGTCGTCCGTCCCCACGGCTGGGCCCGCCGCCGGCGCGAAGCCATCTGATCCGTCGGAGGGGGGCGGACTCACGAGGCCCTCCCCACCGCATTGGGGGCGGCGCTAGGGTTCCCGGCTACTCACCCCGCGCGCGGTAGTAGCGGCTCTCGCCGATCGGATCGGCGACCGTCTGCGTGCCGTCGAAATCCAAGAGGGTCATCCACGGCGCCCACCGGTCCAGATCTGAGGAGATCTCCAATCGGTGCGCCCGTCCCGGTTCGCCGGCCACGGTGATCTGCACGGCACCGGCCGGATCGAGATCGCTCACCTCCAAACGCGGCGTTGCGGGGTGAGTCCCCACGCTGAAGGTTCGCCGCAGCTCGGTGCGGTTGCCGGTCTGGTCTTCGATACTGACGGTCAGAGTTCCGCGCTCGAGCGATTCTATCGGTTCGGCGAAGACCATCTCCCAGACGTGATCGCCGGCGGGTTGGAACATGGCTGCGAGTTCGGTGCCCGGTGCGTGTCCACGTACTGCGAAGTCGGCCTTCACCGAGAGCGTGGTTACGTCGAGGCCGCTGTAGTAGTCGAAGCAGCCGATGCGGAACCGGTCGAGCGATGCTTCCCTCCGCCCGGCGAGCGGGAGCGAGATGTCGAGCGTCGGCCTCAGCTCGTCGGCGAACCAGCCGAGGTCTTGCAGGATGCCGCTGCCCTGCGAGGTGATCGGGCAGCCGAGGTCGATCCAGCGGGCGATGGTCATCTTTTCGTTTTCCGTGAGGCGTGGGTACTCCGCGGGATCGGAGTCGGGTGGCGGCATGATATCGCCGAGGTAGTCGATGTCGGCTTCATTGCGGCTGGCGCCGGCGGGCAAGGTGGCGGGGTCGCCGGGCGTGGATTCGGTCGGGTGGTCGGCGTTGCTCCAGCCGTCGAGCCTCCGCCCGAAGACTTTCCATGCGAGCAGGCTGCGGCGGCTTTGAAACTTGCGCACGTAGCGCGAGGCGTTGGTCTGGCGCCAGGTGCCGTTGGTGATGACCGGCGGGATTCCGTAGTCGGCGGAGCTGTCGCGGGCGAGGCGGTGATAGGTGGCGTCGTAGCCGTTGATCGTCGAATCGTCGTCGAGCACCAGCCTCGCGGGCGGGCCGTCCGGGTTGCGCTCGCTGTGGCAACCGGCGCACGAGCGGTCGAGAATCGGTTTGATGTCCCGGTGGTATTCGACATCGACGGCGGGGGCGGGTTGGCTGGCCACCACGGTCGTGCCACCGGCGTCTTTGGTGAGCAGGGGTGTCGCGAGCCCGAGGTTGAGGATTTCGTAGCCCGGCCTTGCGGCGGCAGTGGTGCCGAAGTCGAGGGGTGTCTTCGAGTGCGCGTGGCAACCCCCGCAGTCTTGCCGCATCTCGCCGGGACGGAGCTGGTGCCAGGTTTGCGAAATGTTCAAGGCGAGACCGTCCTTGTCGATGGTCTGAAAGGTGAACGGGGTGTCGGCGGGGATCTTGGCGAGGAAACTGGTGTCGGGGTCGCCGGTCGGATCGCGCACGGGGTCGCCGTCGGCGCCGGTCTTGCGCAGGGGGATTTCGCCGAGGATGCGCAGGCGCTCGGTGGCGTGGTTGTAGTATCCACGCACCCGCCCGCTGGTGCCCGGCCCGCGGCTGACGTGGCTGGAGGGCTCCATGGCGAGGATGCGCACGGCGAAGATGTCGCTGTTCGAATACTTGCCCGCGTCGGCGCCCTGCGAGACCCAGTTGCTCGATGCTCCGTTCTGCGAGGTGTTGAACGGGTCGAGCCCGTCGAACGCGCTATCGCCGCTGCCGGGGGTGGTGTCGCGGCGGTAGAACGAGGAGGATCCGACCAGGCCGAAAGGCGTGCCCGGTTCGAGCGCGGGGTGCGCCGAGCCGTCGTTGGCGTAGTGGCCGAGGGCGGCGGGCTCGTCGATTCCGTAGATCGCCCGGTAGGGAACGACGGCGCGCGGCTGCATCTCGTTGTAGGCGGGATCGTTCTTGATGCAGACGAGCGCGGCTTCGTCGTCGATGGGCGCGCCGCCGGGGACGAGGTAGAGCCCGGCGTCGTAGCGCGGGAGATTGGTCGGGCGATTGAGGTCATTGGCCGGTCCGGGGGTCCAGACGAGCAAGACGTCGTTGCCTGGCGCGCCGCTGGGTTGGGTCACTTTGCCCGCCCAGCCGCCGAGCTGGTTGCGGGAGGACGAGTTATCCTCGCCGTGGGCAAACGCCGTGATGGCATAGATGCCCGGCGGCGAGAAGCGGTGGGTCTTATAGCGTGGCTGCCGGTGGTTCGGGTGGTTATCGTCGAACCACCAGATGCCGCGCTGGTAGGCGGTATTGCCGGGGTGGTTGGTCGAAGCGCCACCGAAGGCAGGCTGCGCGGGATCTTTGGCCGAGGGGAAGGCCAGCACCGTCCCGAAGGCGTTGTTGTTCTGGTTGTAGTACTCGACCACGGCGATGTCGCCGTTGCTCAACTGGGTCTGGAAGTGGAAGGCGTTCTGCCCGTCGAAGGCGCTCATCAGCGGCTCCCACCGCCTACCGTCCGGCCACATCGCCCACAGCCCCCAGATGCGCGAGTCGCGCAGGCCCTGGGCCTCGTAGCTGGAAAACATCACGCGGCCGTCGGTGAGCACGGTCGGATGCAGCGCGCTGCCGAGGTTCATGTGGCCGACGAGCTCGCAGTTCGCCCCATCGTTGTCCATGACGAAAAGCTGCAGGTTCGGCGCGGTGAAGGTGTTGTTTGGCAGGTAGCCGTTCCGGCTCGACGAGAACATCAGCTTGCCGTCGGGCAGTGGGCAGGGGCCGAGGTTAAAAATGCCGTAACCGAGGTAGTAGGGTTTCCCCGGCTCGTCGTCGAGGTGGTTGGTCGACCAATCGGTGACACCCGAGTTCGGGGTCCACTCCTGGTGCGTCAGACGCACGATGTCGCGCGTCTGCAGGTTGATCTTGTAGATGTCGGCACCCGCGCGCGAGGGGGCGCCGGGGCGCTGGCTGTCGAGCGCGGAGGGGCGCTGGTCGTGAAAGTGCGTGTAGTAGCACCACAACCCGTCGAAGGACACCGTGGGATCGACGACCGCGCCGTGGCCACCGGCGACGAGCAGCTCTTCGCTCCCGTCCGGATGCAGCAGCATCAGGTCGGCACCCGCAGGCGCGCGGATCGGGTCCTTGACCTCGGGGAAGTCGATCCGCGTGGTATCATCCGGGCGCGGCAGGCGCGAGTAGACAATGTCGTAGGGGACGGCGAGGAGGTCGGACGCCAGCAACATCATGAGCAGCGCTGCCGGGCGGACGACACTGCGGGGGTTCGCTCTCATGCGGTTACTAAACCACAGATCGCCGGAGAGGGATTGCGAAAACGGCGGGGCTCGTCGAAGTCGGAACGTTGGCCGGAGCACCACCGGAGCCGACCGAGGCCACCCTGCTTTTCTCTGGCTATTCGGAACGTGCGGGCTCCGTAAGCCGCGCGACGGCTGACCGTTTGATCAGCCTGTGCCCGAACAGATCACGCACCTCGTCGGGATGAATTCGCCAGACGCGGCCCGTCCCATCGGGCGGCATCCGGCGGACGCGTAAGCGAGTGGTTTCCGCGACTCCACCATAGGTGGCTTCGACCGTGATTTTTAGCGGCTGTTCGCTCGCGCCGTGCCGTTTCTCGATCGTGAAAGCCTCTTCGGTGACGGTGCCAAATGCCTTCGTGAACGCGTCCGTCTCACCGAGGTTCACCCGCTTCAAGGCATCCCAGACCCCGTCGGCATCGGGGGTTCCGTCATCGCTCGCATTGCCCTCAAGGATCACATCTCCGTCGAGATAGATTCTAATTGGCACGTAGCGAGCAGCCAAGGCATGACAGCTCAGAATGCCGAGGACGAGAAGGCACAGGCATCTGCAGGGGATCGGTCGATTCATCGTAACGAGTCTATTGCTAGCCCATTCTACTGGCCGATGCGAGCTGCCCCGTGCCGGCGTTGCCGCGCGGGACCGGGCGCCCCATGAATGATCAATTCGTGACACCGGTATGGCCACCGGGCGCAAACTTCGGATCTCCGGGCTTCATGCTCGGCGTAGAGATGCCCTCGGCAGAATCCCGCATCTGTTGGGTGCGCGAACGCTCCGGAGGATGACAGCGCCCCGTCGGATCCCTCGACACGCCGGATTCCGGATTCCCGCTCCCTCACCTGGGATCGCCGGGTACCTGGCCGGTGCCTTCCAGCATGGCGGGCCGCTCATTCGAGGATCTGGTCCACGCTATCGCGGAACGCGTCCGGGGTATCATCGTTGGGCCAGACGTGGTCGATCTCGTACTTCCGATCGTCGGCCGCCTCCAGCGCGCGACCGAGCGCTTCGAGGTCGCCCGTGTCGTAGCGGGCGCGGAGTTCGCCGACGAGTTTTTGATAGGGGCCACCAATCTTCCCATTGAGTAGCCCGTGGTATTCATGAGCGAGGACGGCCTCGCTAACCCGGGCGACGAAGAGCCCCTCCGCCAGCATCGCCACGACGATGAGGATAGCCAAAACAGCGAGGATCGGCTTCTTGATAAGCATAGGTCAACCGCGATTCGAAAGACTGATCATCCGGTTCTACCACGCAATCGTGAAGTTGCGGTGGCCCCCTTGTGAGATCCGGGTGAAACCAGCCGAAACGCCGGGAACGACGGCCAGCGATCCCCGATCTCTCCGATAAGGCCGGGCGGTCTGGCAAATCTGGCCGGGAACGCCGCGGGTATCGATGATCCTTTTCGCCGAGGTCCGAATGGCTGCGGGAAGCGCCGCCGGCGCCCGCGATGACGGGTCGCCGTGTTGCTTCCCCCAACGTCCTGTAGTGTCGGGGCGGGAGTGCACATCTCCCGCTTAAGCCCTACGGGGTTGCCCGCTAGATACCGACCATCGCAAGACCAAAAGGGTAGCTCAAAGCCGGGCTCACGCCGAGTGCTGCCGCGCACGATGCCGCGGTGGCCGCGGAGGTCGAAACTCTCTGCTGCCGGCCGATCGCACAAGTCAGAACCGACGAGGGAAGAACTCCAAACACTGTGGCGAAGGGCAGGTTGAACATCCCGCGGCCACCAATCCAAGCGACTCGAGGTTGGCGCTACCCTGAGCCGAGCCCCTTTTGGAAGGCGGCGAGGGCGGTTGCGAGGGCGTCGAGCTGGAGGTGGAGGTCGGGGAGCAAGCCGCGCGCGCCGGCCGTGTCGCCGGCGCGGGCAGCATTGTCGATGCGGGTGGCGACGCGGTGGGCCGGGAGGGCGGAGAAATTGCCGAGGAGTCCTTTGAGGTCGTGGGCGGCGCGGTGGGAGGCGTCGGCATCATCGGCCGCCAGGGCGGACTCGAGCCTTGCGACCATCGTGGAGGAATCCTCGAAGTAGATGGTGAGAAGCTCGGCGGCGAGGTCGTCACCGCCACAGGTCGTGCGGAAGGCGTCGGCGTCGAAGGCGTCATCGAGGGAAGGTTCGGCTCGCGGGGCGCCGCTGACGGGCGCGATCGTCACGCCGGCGGCGGATTCGACCGCGCGGAATAGCTCGGCGGTGCGGACGGG
>CAZKYJ010000075.1:0-11780 GCA_964556355.1 uncultured Verrucomicrobiales bacterium
TCATACCCCGAAGCTTGCTCTAAAATGAGACGCAATCAATATAAATTTCGCAATTTCGCAAAAGTTAAATGAATTCTCCATCGGCGAGCAACGCCCGGCTCCGCGCCATTCCTTCGGTTGAGAAAGCGCTGCGGGTTCTCGAATCTTCGTCGGAATCGGGGCGGTGGCTGTCCGCGCTGCCCCGGGCGCTGGCGCTCGGGATCGTTAAGAAAGAGGTCGCGGCACTCCCTGCTTGAGGATCCCGCAGCGCCCGATCTCACCCAAGAAGGAGCGTTGGAGAAGATCGGCGCCGCCCTCGAATCGCTCGCCCTCGAGCGCATCCGCCCGACGCTGAATGGTACCGGCGTGATCCTCCACACCAACCTCGGTCGCTCCCCCCTCCCGCGAGGCGCTGCCGACCGGCTCGGGGAGATCGCCGGTGGATACACGAACCTGGAAATCGACCTCGCCAGCGGGGAGCGCGGCCCGCGCGCCCGCTTTACCGAGCGGGCCCTCGCCCAGCTCTGTGAGGCCGAGGCCGCCACGGTCACCAACAACTGCGCCTCTGCGCTCGTCCTCATCCTCCGTCACTTCGCCCCGCCGCCACGCAACGAGGTCATCATCTCGCGCGGCCAGCTCGTCGAAATCGGCGGCGGCTTTCGCATCCCCGAGATCCTCGAGACCAGCGGCGCGCGCCTCCGCGAGGTCGGTGCCACCAACAAGACGCGGCTCGACGACTACGCGCGCGCGATCGGGGAAAACACCGCACTCATCCTTCGCGTCCACCGGAGCAACTTCTATCTCGAGGGATTCGTCGGCGAGCCCGACATCCCCGAGCTCGCCGGACTGGCGCGCTCCCACGGCCTCCCGCTCGTCGAAGACCTCGGTAGCGGAGCCCTCTTCCCGACGGAACTCCGCGCGGGTCTCGACCACGAACCAACCCCCGCCGAGGCGCTCAACGCCGGGGCCGACCTGGTCTGCTTCAGCGGGGACAAGCTCCTCGGCGGGCCGCAGGCCGGCGTCATCGCGGGCCGGGGCGACCTCGTCGCGCGCCTGAAGAAGGACCCGCTTTTCCGCGCCCTTCGCTGCGACCGCCTGCTCCTCGCCGCCCTGCAAGAAACCGCCGTCGCCCACCTCGCACCCGAGCCTGACCTCCCCGTCTACCAGATGCTCAAAGCCACCCCGGACGAGCTGGTTGCCCGGGCCGAAAAAATTGTCGCCGCCGCCGGCGCACCCGGCGGTCTCGCGATTGGCACGGGCACTGCCCGCTGCGGCGGCGGCACCATGCCCAAGTCCGCCATCCCCTCGGTCACGGTGACGATGCCCGGCAGCGCCGCCCTTGCGAAACGCTTCCGGCTCGGCGATCCGCCCGTCGTCGGCTACCTGCAAGACGACCGGTTCAAGATCGACATCCGCACCATCCTTCCCCATCAGGATGGGCCACTCGCCCGCGCCATCGCCGCGGCGCTTTCGGTTTGAATTGTTCTCCCATTAGTTGCAACAATCCCATCAATGAGACCCATCACCCGCCTCGTCATCGCCACCTCCGCCCTCGCCCTCGCCTCATGCGGCGACCAGCCCGCCACCTCACCGGAGGGACCCACCGCCGGACAGCCCACCCTCCGCTTCTCCGCGATCCCCGATCAGAATACCACCGAGCTCGAGGAAAAATACAGCGGCATGGCCAGCTATCTCAGCGAGCAGCTTGGCGTCCCCGTCGAGTTCGTCGCGGCCGACAACTACACCGCCTCGGTCGAGATGTTCAAGAACGGCGACATCCAACTCGCCTGGTTCGGGGGGCTGACCGGCGTGCAGGCGCGCGAGGCCGTCGCCGGTGCCATTGCCATCGCCCAGGGCAAGGCCGACCCCGAGTACTACTCCTACTTCATCGCCAATACCTCCACGGGCCTGGAGAAGAGCGACACCTTCCCCGCCGCCATCGCCGACCTCACCTTCACTTTCGGCTCGGAGAGCTCCACCTCCGGCCGCCTGATGCCCTCCTACTTCATCACCGAGAACACCGGCAAGAGCCCGGAGGAGTTCTTCACGAAACCGGTAGGGTTCTCCGGCGCCCACGACAAGACCGCCGAGCTCGTGGCCTCTGGCCAGTGGCAGGCGGGGGTGCTCAGCTACAAGACTTACGATTCCTTGGTCGAGGAAGGGAAGGTCGATCCCGAGGTCTGCAAGATCATCTGGAAGACCCCGCCCTACGCCGACTACAACTTCACCGCGCACCCCGCCCTGGAAGAGATGTTCGGCGAGGGATTCACCAAGAAACTCCAAGACACCCTCGTCGCCATCGACGACCCCGCCCTCCTCAGCGTCTTTCCGCGCGAAGCCCTCATCCCCGCCGAGAACAGCGAGTATGACGGCATCAAGGAGGTCGCCGAAGAGCTCGGGTTCCTGCGGTGAAACGTTCCGGGGATCAAGATCGAAGGCCCGAGCATCCCGCCTCGCCCCCAACTTGGAACCTCCGACTTGAGACTTGAAACGTGAAACCTCATCCGCTTTCACCCTCGACGCGGCCGCCGTCACTTATGGCGTCACGACCGCGCTCCACCCAATCACCCTGACCGTCGCCCCCGGCGAGCGGCTGGCGCTCGTCGGCCCGAGCGGCAGCGGCAAGACAACGCTCCTCCGGCTCCTCAACGCCTCGGCGCTACCGACCTCCGGCACCGTTTCCGCCTTCGGGCAGAACCTTGCCGAACTGCAGGGTCGCGCCCTCCGCGCCACCCGGTCACGCATCGCCCTCATCCCGCAAGACCTCGCCCTCGTCCCCAACGTCAGCGTCTTGCAAAACGTCGTGATGGGGCGATTCGGTCGCCGCTCTTTCGCCGGTGCGCTCCGCGATTTCGCCTTCCCGTCCCGCGGGGACGTCGCCGCCGTCACCGGGATTCTCGAGCGCGTCGGGATCCCCGAGAAGCTCCGGCAACGGACCGACACCCTCTCCGGAGGGCAGCAGCAGCGCGTCGCCATCGCGCGCTCGCTCTACCAGAACCCCGACGCCCTCCTCGCCGACGAACCGGTCTCGAGCGTCGATCCCGAGCGCGCCCGCGAGAGCCTCCGGCTGATCACCCAGCTCGCCGAGGCTGACGGCTTCGCCCTCGTCATGAGCCTGCACGACCTCGATTTCGCCCGCGAGTTCTTCCCGCGCCTCGTCGGCTTGCGGGAGGGAAGCATCGCCTTCGACCGGCCCGCTACCGCGCTCGACGACGCCACCTTCCGCCAGCTCTACGCCCTATGACCGCGCGACGGAGCCTGCTCGGGGGGATCGCCCTCGCCGGCCTCCTCGCCGCCTGGGCCGTCGGCCTTCACCCCGCCGGACTCTGGCCGAGTTCCGGCGGGGCCCTGGCCGTCGGTCAGAAGTTTTTCGCGGCCGCGTTTTCTCCCGCCCTCGCCTACGAGGCGACCGATACCCCGGCCGGGGCGGCGCCCATCTTGGCAAAGGCCGCCTCCGCCGCACTCACCACCGCGAGGTACGCCGCCGCCGGCACCTCGCTCTCGCTCGTCTTCGGGGCGGTGTTAGGGTTCTTCGGATCGCGCGCCGCCTACGGCCGCGCCGGCCGCAACCGCCTCGGAGCCTGTGTCTTCGGGGCCACGCGCGTCGCCATCGCCTTCGCCCGCTCGGTGCACGAGCTCATCTGGGCCGTCGTCCTGCTGGCCGCCTTCGGAGCCACGCCCGCCGCCGCCATCATCGCCATCGCCATCCCCTACTCGGGCACTTTCGCCAAGGTCTTCTCCGAGATGATTGACGAGTCGCCGCTAGACGCCGCGGACACCCTCCAGGCCACCGGTGCCAGCCGCGCCGTCGCCTTTCTCTGCGGGCGCCTTCCCGGCGCCGTTCCCGACCTCATCGCCTACACGCTCTACCGCTTCGAATGCGGCCTCCGCTCCGCGGCCGTCATGGGCTTTATCGGCGTGCCCACGCTCGGCTACTACGTCGCCCGATCGTTCGAGAACCTCCACTACCACGAGGTCTGGACCTACCTCTACGCCCTCATGGTTCTCGTGGTCGGCTTCGACCTCTGGAGCGGCGCCATCCGCCGCCGCCTCGTCCACCCCCCGGAGGGTCGCGGACGGTTCCTCAAGGTGAGCCTGACATTGATCTCGACCGGGATTGCCACGGCGTGGCTCCTCGGCGGGTTCGGCTTCACCGGGTTCCTCTCCGCCCGGCGCCTCGCCAACGTCACCCGCTTTCTCCACGAGGCGCTCCCCTACCCGCTGCAGGAAGGCGAACCCGTGGCGGCCATCGTCCCTTGGGCGTGGGACCTCTTCGTCGAACGGGGGGCCTCCGCCATGGTCGCCACCCTCGGCGTCTCGGTCGCGGCGATCGTCATGGCCGGAGCCGGTGCCCTGCTCGTTTCCCCGCTCGCCGCCCGCAACCTGGCCACCGCCCGCCCGTTCGCCGCGCCGCCCGCCCGCTCGTGGCTCTGGTCGGGCACCGTCTCCGCCGCCCGTGGCCTCTTCATCTTCGCCCGCGCCATCCCCGAGTACGTCTGGGGCTTCCTCTTCCTCGCCATCCTCGGCCCGCAGGCGTGGCCCCTCGTCCTCGCCCTCGCCATCCACAACTTCGGCATCCTCGGTCGCCTCGGCTCGGAGAGCGTCGAGGACCTCCCTCCCACCATGCCCGCCACCCTCCGCGGCACCGGCCTCTCCCGCGCCCAGCTCTTCGCCACCGCCGTCTTCCCCACCGTCCTCCCCCGCTTCCTCGTCTACTTCTTCTACCGCTGGGAAACCTGCTTGCGCGACGCCACCGTTCTGGGAATGTTAGGGTTCGGCACCCTCGGCTTCGCCATCACCGATGCCCGCGCCCGCCTCCACTACGACGAGATGCTCTTCTTCGTCTCCCTCGGCATCGCCCTCGTCCTCCTCGGGGACCTCGCGTCGCTCGTCGTGCGCAAGGCGCTCGCCCGATAGGTGCTACGGACCCGCCCCACCGCCCGGGTCGAGGAGTTCGAGCGCCTGGGCGTTGAGCTCCGCATCGATGTAGCCGAAGGCGAACACGGGATCCTCCATGGTGGTGGCCACGAATCCGACCTCGCGCCACTGCCTGGCGGTCTCGGCGATCGCCGATTGCAGCGGGTTCTCTTCCGGGCTGAGAAAGACGTAGCGGTGGGAGGGATAGCTCTCGGCACGCCGGCGGAGGTTGCTCTTGGAAAAGTCCCGCCAGAGGTACCTCGCCGGGATCCCGTTCTCGGGTTCGATGACCAGGTCCATCGCCGAACACATCGCTCCCCGCACGGATTCCGGATAGGCGAGCGCCGCCAGCATGGCCGAGAGCCCACCGTAGGAATGCCCCATGAGGTAGACCCGCCGCTCGTCCACGTGGTAGCGCGCGCCCACGCTCGCGATGCAATCGAGCGCCAGTGCCATGCGGCGGGCCAGCGGGGTCGTATCGTTCGCCGTGTTGTGCGGCGAGATCAAGATGAGCTTCCGGTCGGAGAACGGGGCGAGATAGGCATCGGATACCAGCTGGGCCACCGCTCCTTGGGAATGCCAAACGACGAGGCCGTAGCGGTCGCCGGGATCGTGAGGATACCCGGCGGGAACGCGGAGGTGCGCCGACTCCCCGCCGGGCAAGTAGCCGATCAGCTCCGCCATCTCCGACGGGCTCTTGCCCTCGGACTTCGCGAGGTTCTTCGACCACGTCGTGCTGAAGTAGTCGGTGGGACGCTCGAACGCCCGGACGTCGAGGGGGAAAACATTCATGGTGCCCACCGGCGCGTCCTCCTTGGGCTTCGGCGCCTCGTCCTGCCCGCCGTTGGCTACCCACGTATCGACGTAGGCCCGGTCGGCCGGGCTCAGGGTGTCGAGAGGGATCTCGTAAAGGGTCCCGCCTTTGAGGAGGCCCACGTTCCCCGAGCCGGGGTCGTAGCGCTTGAGCTCCGCCCTGATCTCGGCCCCGCCCGCGTTCGTCCACGTGCGCTCGGCCGCCGGGAGCGACGGGAGCATCAGGGTGCCGGCGGCCACCACGGCAATAACGGTCGGATGCTTCATGACCCGTGACATACGTGAAGATGTTCCAGAATGCCAGCCAGTAGCGAGCTTGCGCAACGACTTGCCCCGCGCGTTGGTCGCCCCCCGATGTCGGCCACCTACACCAGGGCGCGCGAAGGTCGCGCCACCCTCGTCCTCGCTTTTCCCCTGGTCGCCGGCCAGGTCGGACAGATGCTTATCGGGCTGGCCGACACCGTGATGATCGGCAAGTTGGGCGTCGTCCCGCTGGCGGCTTCCACCTTTGCGAACACGGTCATCCACCTCCCGCTCATGTTCGGGATCGGCATGGCCATCGCGGTGTCGATCCAGGTATCGCAGGCCCGTGGATCGGACGATCCCGCGACCGCCCGCGCCGCCCTGCGGCACGGCCTGTATCTCACCGTCGCCATCGGGGTGGTGTCCGTCCTCCTCGCGTGGGCCGCTCTTCCCCACCTGTGGATCTTCCGGCAGACCGATGCCATCAACACGACGGTGCCGATCTACTTCATGTTGCTCGCGACCTCGATGATCCCCGCACTCCCGACGATGGCGGTGAAGAATCACGCCGACGCCATGAACACCCCGTGGCCACCGTTCTGGATCATGCTGGGCGGGGTCGGGATGAACGTGGCGCTCAACTGGATCCTCATCTACGGCAATCTCGGCGCCCCATCGCTAGGGCTCGAGGGCGCCGGCATCGCCACGGTGATCGCGCGGAGCCTGACCCTGGCGGGGCTCCTCTGGTGGTGCGCGCGGGCGCCGGCGCTGCGCGGCTGGGTGCCCTTCCACTGGTTCCGGCCGCCGGAGTGGCGGGGGCTGGTGAAGCTCGTCCGGCTGGGGCTTCCCGCCAGCCTGCAGATCCTCGCCGAGATGTCCGCCTTCGTCGTGGCAACCCTCCTCATCGGCACGCTGGGCGAGCGCGCCCTCGCCGCCCACCAGATCGCGCTCACCTGTGCCGCCACGATCTACATGGTCCCGCTCGGCGTCTCGATGGCGCTGACCGTCCGGATCGGCGAGGCCTGGGGAGCGCGCCGGCTCGAGCGCCTCCGCCCGATCGCGACGAGCGGGTGGTTCCTGGTTACCGCGTTCACCGTTGCCAGCGCCACCTTTTTCTGGCTCGGCAACGAGCTGATCGCCTCGTGGTTCGTCGATGAGGCGGACGCGCGAGCCATCACTGCCTCCCTCCTGTTGATCGCCGCGGCCTTCCAGTTTTTCGACGCCTTGCAGGTGGTCTCGGCAGGGATTCTCCGGGGGCTCGGCGACGTCAATCGTCCGGCGCTCATCGCGTTTTCCAGCTACTGGGTGATCGCCATCCCCATCTCGGGGATTCTCGTCTCCTGCGGCTACGGGGTCCAGGGCGTCTGGTGGGGAATCACCGTCGGCCTCACCACCAGTTGCCTCTGGCAGAGCGGCCGGGCCTGGCGGCTCACCGGGGACACTGCCGACTTGCCCCCCGGCCCGGCTCCCGCTAGATAACCGGCGTGACCGCCGTTTCGACCACCCTCACCAACGCCCGCTCCCGCCTCCGCAGCAAACGCCGGGCCGACGGCACCTGGGAGGGCCGGCTCTCCCCGAGCGCCCTCTCCACGGCGGTCGCCTGCCTCGCACTCGACCTGGCCGGAGCGCCAGAGGCGCGGCGGCTCGTCCCGCGCGGGGTCGCCTGGCTCATCGGGACGCAGAACGCCGACGGGGGCTGGGGGGACACCCCGATCTCGCAGTCTAACATCTCCACCACGCTGCTCGTGGCAGCGGCGCTCAACCGGCTGAGCCCCGGTTCGCGCGCGTTCGTCGAAGCGGCGCCCTACCTCAGGGCGCACGCTGGCTATCCTGATCCCGACGCGATGGCGGGCGCCGTCGCCGCGCGCTACGGCAAGGACCGCACCTTCTCCGTCCCCATCCTCATGACCCTCGCCATCGGCGGGCTGCTTGGGGGTGACGAGGATGCCGCGTGGCGCCGCGTCCTCCCGCTCCCATTCGAGCTCGCCGCGTTCCCCCGGAAGCTTTTCGCTACCCTCCGGTTCCCCGTGGTGAGCTACGCGCTCCCCGCGCTCATCGCGATCGGCTACGCCCGCTTCTACCACGCGCCCCCGGCGATCCGTCCCTTGCGGAATCTCCGCGGGCGCGCCTGGCCGAGGGTCTCCCGCCTCCTCAGGGAGATCCAGCCGAAAACGGGGGGCTACCTCGAGGCCACCCCGCTCACCGCCTTCGTCACGATGGCCCTGGCGAGCTCCGAGCGATCGCATCCGGTGGTGGCGGAAGCCACCCGGTTCCTCATCGATTCCGCGCGGGCGGATGGGTCGTGGGCCATCGACTCGAACCTGGCGACGTGGGTCACCACCCTGGCAGTCAAGGCGAACCCGGAGGGGATGTCCCACGCGTCGGCGATCTCCGCCCTGCTCGACCGGCAGTACCGGGACCGGCATCCGTTCACCCTCGCCGCCCCGGGCGGCTGGTCGTGGACACCGCTCGACGGCGGCCTGCCCGACGCCGACGACACGGCCGGGGCGCTCGTCGCCTTGTCGCTGGTGGCCGATGTCTCCCGCCCGGATGTCTTCGCCGCGGCCAGGGCGGGTTGTGGCTGGCTCCTCGGGGTACAGAACCGCGACGGTGGAGTCCCCACGTTCTGCCAAGGCTGGGGCGCCCTCCCCTTCGACCGATCCAGTACCGATATCACCGCCCATGCGATCCAAGCGTGGCAGGCTTTGGACAAGCACTTGCCCCCGGGCCTCCGCCGCAAAACCCACCTCGCGAGGGGGCGGGCGCTCGTCTTTCTCGCCGGTCAGCAGCGGGGCGACGGCTCCTTCGCCCCGCTCTGGTTCGGCAACGAGCACCTCCTCCCCGACGAGGCGAACCTGACCTATGGAACCGCCGCCGTCGTCAGCGCCCTCGCCACGGTCCCGATGTCTCCCGAGGTCATCGCGGTACTTGAACCGGCCACCGCCTACCTGCTGGCCAGCCAGAACGGGGACGGCGGATGGGGGGGCGGACCGGCGGACGCCAGCCCGTCCACCATCGAGGAAACCGCCCTCGCACTCGACGCCCTCGCCACCCTGCACCCCCAGCCCCCGCTCCTCGAACCGTGCGGGCGGGCCGCCAGCTGGCTGGCGACCGCGACGGGCGGCGGCACGGAATTCTCCCCGTCGCCGATCGGCTTTTACTTCGCCAAACTCTGGTACTACGAGGAACTCTACCCGCTCGTCTGGACGGTCTCGGCGCTGGGCAAATTCGAGCGTTGGCAGTCCGCGGGCGCCGCACCTTAGCGGGCGCGGCTTTTCCCGTTTCTTCCGCCGGGTCGCTTCCTCCCCGTTCCCCGACGCTTGAGGTCGGGTCGGACCGAGCCATTACCATCGTTCATCGACCGAACGGCTCCCCCCGGAGGCGCCTCGGCGAACGCCCGCCGGTATCGCCGTCTAGCGCGTCAGCACGATTCGGTATCGCGGGCTGCCGTTCTCCAGCTTGTCCAGCGCCTCGTTGACCTCGCTCATTTTGAAAACTTCGGTGACGGGCTCGATGCCGTGGCGCGCGGAAAACTCGAGCATCGTGCCGGTGGTTGCCGGACTGCCGACCGGCGAACCACCGAGGGAACGTTCCCTCAAGATGAGCGGGAAAACCTCCGAACTCACCCCGGGCGCCGCCCCCACGAAGTGCAACTTCCCTTGGGCGCCGAGCGCCGCGATGTAGGGTGCCCAATCGATGTCGGCCGCGATGGTGCTCAGGATCATGTCGTAGCGCCCGGCCTCCCCCTTCAGCGCATCGGGATCTTTGGAATTGATAAATCGGTGGGCGCCCAGGTCGCGCGCCTCCTGCTCTTTGTCGGGAGAAGTCGAGAACGCCGTGACCTCGCATCCCCACGCCTTCAAGAACGCCAGCGCCATATGACCGAGACCGCCGATCCCGATCACGCCCACGCGGTCGGTGGGGCGGATGCCGTTCTGCACGAGGGGATTGAAGACGGTGATCCCACCGCAGAAGAGCGGCCCCATCTTGACGGGGTCGAGCGCGTCAGGGATCGGCAAAACCCAGGCGGCCTGCGCCCGCACCTTGTCCGCGAAGCCGCCGTGGCGCCCGACGATCGTGCCCACGGCATTCTGGCACAGGTTGTGGTTCCCGCTCATGCAGTCGTGGCAGACCAGACAGCTGCGGGCGTACCAGCCGAGCCCGACCTTCTGCCCGACCTCCAGGTGCGTGACGCTTTCGCCGGCGGCGGCGATGCGCCCCGACACCTCGTGGCCGGGCACGATGGGATACTCGGTCATCCCCCACTCGTTTTTCAGCATGCTGAGATCGCTGTGGCAGATCCCGCAGGAGTCGACATCGATCTCCACCTCGTCGGGCGCGAGGTCTCCAGCTTCGTAGGCGAATTCTTCGAGTTTCGTGCCAGCTTCGTTCGCCGCATAGGCGTGGATGGTAGTGCTCATATAGAGCTGCGTTACGGACGAAATGCGGCCCGCGACGCTCCCGCTGCCCCGCGACGTCCGGCCGGGGATGCGGTCTACGGCCGCGTGGCGCGGCGTTTGACCATAGCGAGGAACTCGCCGGCCTCCTCGACTTTGAGCAGGGCGGTGATGGCAAAATAGATCGCGCCCGCCACGGCAATCACGAGGCCGAGGGCGCCGGCGCGGAGGACGAGCGACCCATCGGCCGCCGGCAGGATGACGAACATTCGGCCCGCGACGCAAAGGGCGGCCAGCACGGCGGTGGCGACAGCCAGCTTGGCGAACCCACCCAGCAGGCGCCGGGTCTCCAACGAGCCGGCGAACCGGTGCATGGCGAGATAGAGCACCACGAAATTTGCCGCGGCCCCGATCGAGGTGGAGAGCGCAAGAAACTCGTGACCGAAGTGGAAGACGAAGACCCACAGCGCGTTGAGGCCGGCGACGATCGCGATCGATCCAAAGCTCACGAACATGGGAACGAATCGACGATCGATGGCATAGAAGGTCGGCTGGACGACTTTGATACACGCGTAAAAAATCAGCCCGATCGAGTAGGTCTGGAGCGCGTCGGCCGCCCTGGCCGTGTCGTCCGACGTGAACAGGCCATGCTCGTAGATGATCGATATCACGGGCTCCGCCAAAATGATGAGCCCGGCGGCGGAGGGGAGCGTGAGCAAGAGGACGAGACGCAAGCCTTTCGAAAGGATCCGCCCGAACTCGGGCGTGATCCCCTCCGAAGCCACGCGGGAGACGGCGGGAAGCGTGACCATCGCGACGGCGACGCCGAAGATCCCCAAGGGTAGCTGCATGAGCCGGAACGCGATCTGCAGCCAGGAGATGGAACCTTTTTCCAAGAAGGAGGCGAAAACTGTATTGAGCAGTACGCTGAGCTGCACCGCGCTCCCCGCGATGATGGCGGGCCACATCAGCGAGAGCACCTTTTTCACCCCGGAGTCCCGCCAGCCGAAATCGAGCTTGAAGACGAACCCCGCCCGGAACAGCGAGGGCACCTGGACGAAGAGCTGGGCGAGGCCACCGATCAATGTCCCCGCGGCAAAGCCGATGAAAGACATCGGACCGAAAGATGGGTCCATGAGATAGCCGAGCACCCCGCCACCGATGATCGATCCCAGGTTGAAAAAGCATGATGCCAGCGCCGGGACAAAGAACCTCCCCCGGGCGTTGAGCATCCCCATCACGAGCGCCGCCAGCGAGACGACGAGGATGAACGGGTACATGATCCGCGCGAGGAGAACGGTGAACTCCATCTGGTAGTCATCCCAGTCCGGCAGGAGGATGCGCATGATATAGGGGGCGAGAAGCACCCCGGCGACCGAGACCACGCTCATGAAAACGATGGCCAGGGTCACCATTTTCTGCGCGAGCTTC
>CAZKYJ010000076.1:0-10309 GCA_964556355.1 uncultured Verrucomicrobiales bacterium
AAATGAACGTGCGCGGTGGCAAAAATGACCCGCTCGGGAGCCTGGGTGTGCACGCACTTGATCAGGGCTGAAACGGGCTCGGACGAGAGATCGATCCTCCCGACGACGGTGATAAGCGAGCGCTGGTCGTCGGGGATGTAGTCGAGAAGCTTCTCGATGGCCTCGGGCGTCCCCGCCACGACCACCCTCTCCCGCAGACCTTCCGATCGTACCTTCTTCTGCAGATGCGAACGCAGGAGCGCATCTTTCGCGAGCACGAAGGTCCCGGCCAAAAGGACGAAAATGGGCAGGAAGAACCGGCTCGAGGGCCACTTCAGGAAGATGAGGAACATGCCGACGGCCAACCCGATCCACAAGAACGCCTTGAGCAGCTGCCGCAGGGACTGCCAGAACGTCTTCTGCAACATGTTGCTGTAGAACCCCTGCACCTCCAAAACGATCGGCGTGAACGGGGCGGTCACCGCCACGATCCAAGACAACTCCCCCAGCGTCTGGATTTGCGGTCGCCCGAGGGGCTCGAATAACTGCTCGTGCCCGAAGAACCGGATGCTGTGGCTGATCCAGAAGGCGAGCGCGATGAGGAGCGCGTCGAGGATCTGGTTGAGCTGTAGATTTATTTCCTGCTTGCGTCCAAGCATTGTCCTAGTGTCCCGAAGCGATTTCCGCCGATCGGGGATCGTTTTTTTGTAGAGAAGCCACGATCAGTCGGATGCGTCCTAACTTCAAACCCGTAAATTTCCATCGTCCCTCGCCCGGCTACATCGTTGCGCCGGTGGCCTCGCCGGGAGACCTCGAAGCCCTCGAATCCCCCGACTTGAGGGATGCCTGCGAGGTCGTTGAGTTCCGGATCGATGCCATGCTCGCATCGACCGACACAGCCCTCGGTGCGATGTTCCGCTGTCCGCTCCAGACCTTGGCCACCGTCCGGAGAGCCGACGAGGGGGGGATGGCACCCGACCTCGACGACACCCGTCGCACCGCCCTCTACCTCAGGTGCTTACCGGGCGCCAGCGCGATCGATGTCGAAGTGCGCTCGCTGCGGGCACTCCCCGCCGTCCTCGCGGGAGCATCGGAGGCGGGCGTGGGGATCGTGGCCTCGATGCACGATTTCGCGCGCGTCCCGGACCGGGCGGTCATCGAAGCCGGCATCGCCGAGGCCGCCGCCGCGGGGGCCAGCGCCTACAAGCTGGCCGCCACGCCCGCCGACATGGCGGAGGCGATGGGGCTGGTTTCCCTTCTCGGTGATCCGTGGCCCATCCCCCTTTCCGTCATGGGGATGGGCCCGCTCGGAAAGATCACCCGACTCATGGCCATCCGGGCGGGAAGCGTGCTCAACTACGGCTACCTCCGATCCTCCAATGCCCCCGGACAGTGGCCCGCCCGACAGTTCTTAGCGCTCGCGCGAGACCTTTTCGAGTGAGCGCATTCTCGTCATTCCCGGTGGACAAACCGATCTCGCACATCTACTGGAACCGCCATGTCCGATCACAAACCGCTCGCAGGGAAGACAGGTCTCGTCTTCGGGGTTGCCAACAAACGCTCCATCGCCTGGGCCATCGCGCAGGCGTGGCACGAGGCCGGCGCCTCCCTCATTTTCAACTACCAGGGCGAGCGCCTCAAGGACAACGTCGAACAGCTCGCCAGCACCTTCGGTGACGCGCCGCTCTACCCCTGCGACGTCTCCTCGGACGACGAGATCGACACCTTTTTCGACAAGGTGAACGAGCACACCGACACGGTCGATTTTCTTCTCCACGCGGTGGCATTCGCCCCCAAAGAGGCACTGGAGGGCAATTTTGTCGACACCTCCCGGGAAGCCTACCGCGTCGCCCACGACATCAGCGCCTATTCGCTCGTCGCCCTCTCCCGCAAGGTCGCGCCGCTCATGCGCAACGCCGGTGGTGGAAGCATCGTCGCCATGTCCTATTACGGTGCCGAAAAAGTCGTCCCCCACTACAATGTGATGGGCGTCGCCAAGGCATCGCTCGAAGCGTCGACCCGCTACCTGGCCTACGACCTCGGCAAGGACAAGATCCGCGTGAACTGCATCTCCGCCGGCCCGGTCAACACCCTTGCTGCCCGCGGGATTTCGGGATTCACCAGCATGCTGAAGCACTACGATGCCCATGCGCCCCTCGGCCGCAGCTGCGAGCCTTCCGAGCTCGGGGCGACCGGTGTCTTCCTCGCCTCTGATGGCTCCGCCGGGATGACCGGACAGGTCATCTACGTGGACGGCGGGTATCAGATCATGGGAATGTAGACGCCAGTTCGCATGCACCACCGATTCCCCATTCTCGCCGCGCTCGTCGGCCTCGCCCTCGCCGGCGCCCGGGCGGAGGCCCCCCCCCCTCTCCCCGACATCGAGCCCTACCGCGCCGCCGCAGAGCGCTGGGAGCCCGACATTGCCGCGCTGGAACAGCTCGACTCCACGGAGACGCTCCCGGCTGACGGGATCCTCTTTATCGGCAGCTCCAGCATCCGCCGCTGGGACACCATCGGGGAGGACATGGCGCCCTACCAACCCATCCGCCGGGGCTACGGGGGGGCGAAGTTCTCCGACCTCGTATTCTACGCCGACCGTCTGACCGCCGCCCACAAGGTGCGCGCCATTGTCGTGTTCGTCGCCAACGATATCAGCGGCCGGGATGACGACCGCTCGCCCGAGGAGGTCGCCGGACTCCTCGCCCACGTCATCGCTACTATCCGCGCGTCGCATCCCACGACGCCGGTTTTCTACGTGGCGGTCACCCCCACGGAATCGCGTTACGACGTCTGGGACACCATCCGCGCCGGCAACAGCGCATGCCAAGCACTCTGCGACGCCTTGCCCAACGTCCACTTCATCCCGACGGCGAGCGCCTACCTGCGGGCGGACGGCACCCCGCGAGCCGACCTCTTCGTCGATGATCGGCTCCACCTCAACGAATCGGGCTACGACCTTTGGGCCGCCATTATCAAATCCCACCTCGACGGGGTGCTCGGTGGGGCTACCCCCTGACGAACGGGTTCGAGCGACGCTCCTCGCCCACCGTCGTGGCTGGCCCGTGCCCCGGGTAGACCACCACCCCGTCGCCGAGCGGGTAAATTTTCTCCCGGATCCCCCGTCCCAAGAGGTCTCCGTCCCCCCCGGGGAAGTCGGATCTCCCGATGCCTCCCGCCATGAGGACATCGCCGCCGAACAGCGACTGCGAATCCCGGTCGAAGAAGCACAGGCTGTCGGGGGAATGCCCGGGAACGTGGAGGAGATCGAACCGCCTCCCGGCCACCTGCACCTCGCCGGCTCCCTCGAGTAGCGAGTCGATCGTGTATGGCCGGATCTCGAACGACATCCCGGCGAATCCTCCGAGCATGTCCTCCAGCGTCAGCGATCTCTCATAGGGGGAAAACGCGTAAATTTGGCAAGAAAATGCCTCCGCCAGGAGCGCGGCGTCCTCGATGTGGTCGAAATGCTGGTGGGTGAGCATGACGCCGTCGAGGCGCCCGATCCCCCGCTCGCGCAACCACTGGGTCGCTCCGGCGGGCGCGTCGACCATGACCTTGCCCCCGTCCCACTCGGCCAAGTACCCGTTGGTCGCAACAAACCCCCCGGTATATCCGGCGACGCGGAGTGCCTCGGAGGCGGGGGATTGGGAGGGAATTTGATCGGTCGGGAACATCTTTTTGTGAACGGCTTTCTCTAAAGATCGTAATGTAGAGCACGTATGAGGATCAAACGGGACGGCAAGCACCTCGTCAATCCCCGATCTCCTTCCCAGAAAAGCGCCGTGGATTCCCCCGTTCGTATCGCTTGCCTGATCCACTAATTGCCTCCACCATCTGAACGCATGAATTCGCTCCGCCGCACCCTTGTCACGGCCCTGCTATCCCCGGCGCTCGCCATCGGGGCATTCGCCGCCGATTCGCCCGATCCCACGACCGACACCAACTACGGTCAGGTCGCGATGTATGTGGCGACAATGCTGCAGAAGCACCACTACCTGCGGAAGGACTTTGACGACGAGATCTCCGATCGCCTCCTCACCACCTACCTGAACTTCCTCGACTTCAAACACCAGTACTTCACGCAGGAGGACATCGACCGGTTCGATAAGCTCTACCGGACGTCGCTCGACGACCAGATCTTCGTCGGCGACATCACGGCCGCCCACGACATCTACTCGACATTTGCCGAGCGCGCCAAAGACCGCGTGGAGAAGATCCGCAAGCTGGTCGAGAGCGAGAAGTTCGATTTCACCCAAGAGGGCACCGTGGAGATCTCCCGCGACGAAGCTCCCTATCCCAAGGACATGGCGGCCGCCGATGCCCTCTGGCGCAACATCATCAAAGGGGAAATCCTCCAGGAGCGCCTCCGCCTCACCGTCGGCGACGACGCGGACGAACTCGATCCCGAAGCCCACATCGACGAGCTTGAAGAGGACGCCGAGGAGACCAACGATGATGCCGGGGCGACCCCGGAGAACATCGAACAGGAAGAGGCACAGGCTCCCGGATCGCCGGCCGAAATCGTCACCGAAACCGATGCTAAGTCGGACGAACCCGAAGAGACCCCGGAAGAAAAGGTCATCAAACGCTACGACCGCCTGCTCGAAGGATTGGCCGAGAACGACGAGGAAGAGGTCGTCAATTTCTTCCTCACCGCCCTCGCCTCCGCTTACGACCCCCACTCGGACTGGTTTAGCCAGCCCGAGATGGACAACTTCGCCACCTCGATGAGCAATTCCCTCGTCGGGATCGGGGCGCTGCTCAGCATGAAAGACGGCGCCGCCGAGATTCAGGGTCTCGTCGTTGGAGGACCCGCCCAGCGTGGAGGAGAACTCAAGGTAGGTGACCGCATCGTCGGCGTCGCCCAAGGGCCGACCGCCTCGTTCGAAGACGTCATGTTCATGAAGCTTTCGAAGATCGTCGAGAAGATCCGGGGCAGCCTTGGATCCATCGTCCGGCTCCAGGTGAACCCGGCCGATGCCGATGACCCCTCCGTCACGACCGAGATCGTCATCACCCGCGACGAGGTAAAGCTCAAAGACAAGCTGGCCACCGCCCAGGTCATCGAGACCGAGATCGAGCCCGGAAAGTCCAGCCGGCTTGGCTGGATCGAACTGCCCTCGTTCTACGCCGACATGGAAGACCGCAGCGCCGAGGCTTCCAGCACGACCCGCGATGTCCAGCGCCTGCTCGAGCGGCTCGTCAACGAAGATATCAGCGGCCTCATCCTCGACCTGCGCGGCAACGGCGGCGGCTCGCTCGAGGAGGCCATCAACCTCACCGGGCTCTTCATCCCGAAGGGACCGGTCGTCCAGAGCAAGGACTGGCGGGATGATATCGATTTCCGCTCATCGAAGAATCGCTACCCGGTCTACGAGGGGCCGATGATCGTCCTCACCGACAAGGCATCCGCCTCGGCCTCCGAGATCCTTGCCGCCGCCCTCCAAGACTACAACCGCGCCCTGGTCATCGGCGAAAAATCCACTTTCGGCAAGGGGACCGTGCAGACCATCCTCCGGGTGAAAGACTACATGCCGTTCTTCTCGGAGAAGAAACGGGCCGGGGCTCTCAAGGTAACGATCCAAAAATTCTACCGGATCGACGGCACGACCACACAGCTCCGCGGCGTCGTCCCCGACCTCCAGGCTCCCTCGCGGCGCGACGCGCTCGAAATTGGAGAGGAGTCGCTCGACTACCCGCTCCCGCACGACACCATCCCCCCGCAGAAATATGCCCTCTCCTATCCGACGACGCCGATGACGGAGGAAATCCGCTCCCGGCACATCGCCCGCGTGGAGGCGGATCCGGAGTTCCAGTACATCGTCGAGGACACCAAGCGGCTCGAAGAGCAGATCGAGCGGAATACCGTCTCGCTCAACGAGGCCAAACGCCTGGAAGAAGTCGAGCTCAACAAGGAGCGCAACAAGACGCGCAAGGCTGAGCGCGAGGAGCGCGTGGCGGAAATCGAGAAGACGGCGCCCGACCGTTTCAAGGTCTTCAAGCTGACCCTTGGCAACGTCGATGCCGAGGAACTCGTCCCGGCAGCGGAGTTCTCCGACGTCGATTCGTCCGGGATGATTCTCGCCGAAGACTCGGAAAAATCCGATCCGAACAGCGAGTTTCCCTACTCGATGGACCCGGTCAAGCTGGAGAGCCTCCGCGTCCTCGAAGACATGATCCTCCTCGGTAAGCCCAGCGCCGCCACGGCCAAGGTTACCGAGTAGGGGTTCCTCCCCTCCCCACGCCGCCCCTCCGCGAGCGCGCCTCCGGCGCGCGAGCTCAGCACCATGCAACCGCCCCCGCACCGGCAGACGCCTTTCGCGGGGCTCGACGGGCTGGCCGTCGCGCTCGCCATCCCCGATCTCTGGCAGCAGGAGGCCGTCCGCGGACTCCGTGACGGACGCGACGTCATCGTCGACGCCCCCACCGGGGCGGGAAAGACGCGCATCTTCGAGCTTGCCGTCGACGGGGGGCACATCCGCGGCCAAGCGGTCTATACGGTTCCGACCCGGGCGCTGGCCAACGACAAGTTCGCCGAGTGGCGCCGCGCCGGCTGGGACGTTGGGATCGCCACGGGGGACGTCGCCGAGAACGTGGACGCTCCGGTGCTCGTGGCCACTTTGGAGACCCAGCGTGAGCGGCTCATCCGCGGCGAGCGGGAGACACCCGGACTCCTCGTCGTGGACGAGTACCAACTGATCGGCGACGCCGCCCGCGGTCTCAGCTACGAGATCGCGCTGGCGCTCGCGCCCCGCTCTACCCGCCTCCTCCTCCTCTCCGGATCGGTGGCCAACCCGGGCGCGATCGGCAAATGGCTCGGGCGGCTCGGAAGGGACGTCGCCATCGTGCGCGAGTCGCGGCGCCCCGTCCCGCTCGAAGAGATCCCCGTCGAGGCACTTCCCTACAGCGCTCCAAAATCCATTAAGGGATTTTGGCCGCGAACCGCCGCGGAGGTGCTGATGGCCGATATGGGGCCGCTCCTCCTCTTCGCCCCCCAACGCGCCGCCGCCGCCAAGATCGCTGGCCAGATCGCCGCCGCCCTCCCCGTCCCCCACCCCCTCGTCCTCACGGCGGCCCAACAGTCGGCCTGCGGGCGCAACCTTTCGCGCCTCCTCGAGCGCCGCGTGGCCTTCCACCACAGCGGGCTCCCCTTCGCCGCCCGCGCCGGGGTCATCGAACCCCTCGCGAAAGCCGGACAGCTCCGCGTGATCGTGGCCACCACCGGGCTGGCCGCCGGCATTAACTTTTCCGTCCGGTCGGCCCTCGTCACCGACGCCCGCTTCACCGGACCGGACGGCGCACCGCGCGAGCTCGCCTCCGACGAACTGCTCCAGATGTTCGGGCGGGCGGGACGCCGGGGACTCGACGAGATCGGCTACGCGATCCTCACGCGGAACGGCCCGTCGCTCTCCGAGGCGGCGCCCAAGCATCTCCGTCGCTCCAACGAGATCGACTGGCCTCCGCTGCTCCGTGCCATGGCCGCCGCCGCATCGAAGCAAACGTCTCCCTTCGACGCCGCCCGCACCCTTTGCGACAGCCTGTTTAGCGAGCAAAGAATCAGCCTCGGGTTCAGCGCACCGCCGCCTGCCGCCGATGGGCAGGTGGCCGCCTCGGACAACCGGCTCTTCAATATCGGGCCAACCAAGGTGGAGATCTTCAACTCGGAGGGTCACTGGGAAGACAAGCGCGCATCGCACGAGCGCGAGATCCCTCTCGAACTCGGCACCATCTTTTTCAAAAACTACCTCGAGCCGGCGCTCGCCGTCTTCCAGTTCGTCGCCAACTCGTTTCCCGTGGGCCGGGTCTGCAAGATCCCCCTCGAAGGTAGCGGGGGCGGTCACTACTTCGGCAAGGAAGTCGCCGTCGCCGTGCGGGATGACGCGGGCCAGTTCGTCCTGACCAAAAACGTGCGGGGGCTTCTCAAAATCTCCCGGAAGAAGGCGTTTTCGCTCGATCAGATCGAGGACAAAGTGCTTCCGAGATTGGCGACCTACTTCCATGGGGGATCGATCGTCGATATCACCATCCGCTCCGGGATCTTGGTGGTCCGGCTGGATTTTTCGCGCACGCTCTTCCCCGCCTACGAGGACTCCCACGGTGTCTACCTCATTGACGCCGAGGAGCGGACTGTGGCCGTCGAGGTCGTTCCCACCATCGTCCCCGAGGGGGCACCCCCGACCCCCGAAGGCTCGGGACACCTCGCCGCCGCCAATTCTCCGGCCGCCGCCTGGAGGAAACTCGGCCTCATCGAGGCGGACGGCACCCCGACTCCACGGGGGCGGATCTTCAGCTACTTCCAAGGCGGGGAAGGCTTGGCCATCGCCGCCGCCTTGGAGATGCCGTCCTACGCGATCGACGACCTCCTGGCCGACCTGGCCAACCTTCGCGCCGGACGGCGGTTCCAAGACTTCGAGGCCGAAACGTCCGACCGGATCGCCGTCGCCTGCCGCGGCCTCTTCGGAGCGGTCACCTACGAAGGCTATTTGGAAGACGGCCTCCCCACCGGCTACGGTGAGGGTGCCGCCGAAGCCGTCGCCGAGGCGCTCGCCCGGCGCTCGACGCTCTCGCGGCTCGCCCGCGACCAGATCGGTGCCGGCGACATCGAGCGTGCCGTCGTCGAGTGGTTCAGCCTCCTCCGCCACATCGCCCATGCCCCCGCCGACGACGCCCCCCGCTGGGGCGAGCTGCGCGCCGCGGCCACCGGGTTGCTCGTCCGCCACGCCGCCGTCGCCCCCACCCCCGATCTCCCCCGCATCCCCGCCGCCCAGCTCGGCGATCCACCCCGGCACAAGATCTACTTCAACCAGTTTTGAGGGGGGCAAATTGCCGCCAGGCCGGCCCGTCGCACCCCGCGCCGCGCGGGGCAGACGGTGCCGGTGATCGCCCGTTCGACCTTGCGCACGCGCCGTATCCGAGCAAGCCTTGCCCATGCCCACCATCGTCACGCATCCGTTGATCCAGTCACGTCTCACCGCGCTCCGGGACAACAAAACGGAGGCTTGGGATTTCCGGAAGAACGTTCACGAGATCAGCCAGCTCTTGCTCTACGAGGCGACCCTCGATCTCCCGACGACACGGACGACGGTGGCGACGCCCCTGGGCGAATCGCCGGGTTTGGAACTCGCCAACACGATCACCTTGGTGCCGATCCTCCGCGCCGGCCTCGGGATGCTCAACGGCATGATGGAAATCCTCGCCGAGGCGCAGGTCGGCCACATCGGGCTGGTTCGGGATGAGGAGACCTCGGTGACCAGCCAGTATTTCTGCAAGCTCCCCTCGGATATCACCACCTCCCAGGTTCTCCTCCTCGACCCGATGCTCGCCACCGGCGGGAGCGCCGTCAAAGCCGTCCACGAACTCCGTGCCGCCGGCGCCCAACACATCCGGTTCGTCTGCATCCTCGCCGCCGCCGAGGGGGTCGCCCACCTGGAGCAAGAGGAGCCCGACGTCCGCATCATCACGGCCGCAGTCGACGGACGGCTCGATGAAAACAACTACATCTTCCCCGGACTCGGGGACGCGGGAGACCGCTACTTCGGCACCATTTGAGCCCGGCGCGGTCAGCCCGCCGCCGCGATGGCATGCGAGAACTCGCGCATCGCAGGCGACGTCACCCGCGTCCGCTTCTTCACCAGGCCGAGCGGTCTCCACAGGTCGGCGCCACTGATCTCGATGGTCTGCAGGGTTCCACTTTTCGCCTCGCGGCCGAGCGCGCTGAGCGGGAGGATCGAGATGGCCTCCTCGACCTCGACCGCCGCCTTGACGGTTTCTACGCTGTCGAACTCTTTCGTCGGATGGACCGAAACACCGGCCTCACGCAGGAGCTTGTCGACCGCTTTCCGCGTCGGAAGGTCGGCCTCGAAGGCGATGAACTTCGACCCGGCGAGATCTTGGAGCTTCACCCGCTTCCGGCCGGCCAACGGGTGTTCCGGCGAGCAGGCCAAGACGAGCTTGTCTCGGGCGAACTCGTCGACCACCACGCCTTTCCGCGCTTTGGGATAGGCCACCAGCCCGATGTCGGCACGCCCCTCGAGCACCTCGGCATAGACCGCGTCCGCCCGCTGGTAGTCGATTTCGATCTCGACCTCCGGGAATTTCTTGCGGAACCCCGCGAGGATCTTCGGCAGGATGTGCAGGCCTATGGAGAACACCGTCGCCACCCGGAGCTTTCCCGTCACCACGTCGTGGATCGCCGTGAGCTGCTCGCCGATGCCGGCGTAGAGCTCCACCATTTCCCGGGCAGCCTCGTTGAAGATTTGCCCTTCGGGTGTGATGGAAAAATTCTTTTTCCCGCGCTCGAAGAATACGACACCGTACTTTTTCTCCA
>CAZKYJ010000076.1:10319-11733 GCA_964556355.1 uncultured Verrucomicrobiales bacterium
CGGCGGCCTGGGAAAAACTCGCGGTATCGACAAGGTCACAAAAAACTTTTAAGGATTCAATCTGCATTGGAGGTGGTTTTCAGGTATCGCTACGTCTCACAAACCCCGACGGTTCATTCGAGAAACTGATTCCCTCACTGAATCGCTGAATCTTTGCTGCTACCAAATCTTTCGCCCCCTCATTTCGCCGCCTCCCAACGATGATCCGCCAGAACCTCGAAGCCGTCCGCTGCCAGATCAAAAGCGCCCTAGCGAGCTCGGGACGCGCGGAGGGAAGCGCCGAGCTGCTCGCCGTGTCCAAGACCTTCCCTGCGGGAGACGTCCGGGAAGCCGCGCTGGCAGGACAGGTGATCTTCGGCGAGAGCAGGGTTCAGGAGCTCCTCGCCAAGGTGGCAGCACCCGAGATCCCATCGGTGGTCGACTGGCACTTCATCGGCCACCTCCAAAAAAACAAGATCCGCAAGCTGCTCCCCCACTGTTCGACCCTGCACAGCATCGATTCCCTGGAGCTCGCCCAAAACATCGACCGGATCGCCGCCGAGGAGGGGGTTTTCCCCGACATCTACCTCGAGGTGAACGTCGCCGGTGACCCCTCCAAATTCGGCTTTACTCCGACCTCCGTCCGCGCCGCTCTCGACGATCTCCTCCTCCTCGAACGGGTCGGGGTCGTCGGGCTCATGACCATCCCGCCGCTCGTGCCCGACCCCGAGCTGTCCCGCCGCCACTTCGCCGCCCTCCGCGAGCTCCGCGACGATCTCGCCGAGCGCGCCGGGATCCCGCTCCCGGGGCTCTCCATGGGGATGAGCAGCGACTTTGCCATCGCCATCGCCGAAGGCGCAACCGTCGTCCGCGTCGGCTCCCAGATCTTCGGCTCGCGCCCGCGCCAGCCCCCCGCACCCTGAAACCCGACCCCTGAACTTCCTGCAAATGCTCGATTCCCTAGGCTCCCACTTCCAGATCCACGGCCAGTTCCGCACCGCGGTGCCGCTGACCAGCGGACACATCAACGACTCGTTCGCCGCCGTCTACGACCAGGCGGGCACCCTCGTGCGCTACATCCACCAGAGGATCAACACCGAGGTCTTCCGCGACCCCGAGGCTGTCATGCGCAATGTCCTTCTCGTCACCCAACACGCACAGCAGAACCTGATCAGCTCGGGCGCCGGCGACGCCTCCCGCCGCACGCTCACCATTGTTCCAACCCGTGGGGGAGAATCGTTCCACCGCGACGCAAACGGTGGGATCTGGCGCACCTATCTCGCGATCGCGGGGGCCAGGACTTTCGACACCGCGCCCACCCCGGCACTGGCGTTCCAGGCCGCCCGCGCCTTCGGCAGCTTCGCCACCCTCCTCTCGGGACTCGACCCGCAGCAGCTCACCGAGACCATCCCTGAGTTCCACCACACGCCCGCTC
>CAZKYJ010000077.1:0-11710 GCA_964556355.1 uncultured Verrucomicrobiales bacterium
CGCCTGCAGGGCAGCGTCCTCCGTTGGGGCCTGATCACCGGGCTCGTCGGCACCCACGGAGGCTTCCTCTTCTTCAACGGCGACGGCCACATGCGCACCGCCGCCGACCCGCTGACCGGCGGCAGCTACCTGGCGCTGGCGGAAGGCGAGATTCTCGTTGGGCAGTACCCGATCTCGCCCGTCCGCCACGCCTTCTACAACGACCCTACCGCACCGGGGCTTCCACCGGAGGGCGTCATCAATTTGGTGGCCATGTTAGACATGCCGTTCTTCGACCAGATGCCTGCGCACGTCCACACCCACGGCGCGCCGGGAGGAGCGGCGGAGAACCAGGTGGCGCAGATCTACGGCGGGTGGTCCGACGGCAGCGGCGACTACTTTTCCTCGGCCACCTTCGACCTCGACTACCGCGGGTTCCCCGGTAATTCGCCGAGTTCCTATCTCGAAGATGGCGGGATGCGCAACGCCGTCCACCGCACCTGGTTCGGCGCCATCGATTTCGACATCCCCGTCGTCTACGACGCCTTCACGCAGAACTTCCATTCGTTCGCGCCCATCGATACCGACATCATCGTCGCGCAGGCCGAGCTCGAGGTGCCGCGGCTCAACGGCGAGAACGCCGCGCTGCGCTTCGGGGCCACGGTGGGGCTCAACCTCAATAACATATTCGAGAGCGCCCTCTCCTACGCTACCGGAGAACTGGCCGAGGGGTTCGCGGATCAGATCGCCGAACTCGGGCTCGGCCTGCTGGAGGACGGGCTCGATGACATCGGCAACCTTCTCGACAACCAGCTCAGCCAGACGCTGGGCGAGCCGGTCGGCGCCGAGGTGCTCGACGAAATCTCCGACCCCGTCTGCACCGCCATCATGGCGGGAGAATCGGCGGAGGACGTGCTGATCGACGTCTTCGACACCGCGGTCCCCGGACTCGATTTTGCGGCGGATATCGGCATGCTGATCGAAGAGAGGATCGCGCCCATCCAGCAGGCGCTCGACCAGCTCGACAGCGTCCTCAACGCCCCCGAAAACCTCGCCGGCTTCATCGAAAGTGCCATCGCGCAGATCGGCCTCGACGTCCCCGTGCCCATCGACGTCGACCAGATCATCGAGCTCATCGGCGCCGAGGGCGGGGACTTCGCCGACCGCCTCGCCGAGCTGCAGGAGCGGCTGACCGAGCTGCGCGAGGTAGTGGCGGAGATTCAGGACGTCACCGACATCGTGGCCGAGATCGGGGCCGCGCTCTCATCGCTCGGCGACCTCGCCTCGGCGCGCGATGTGCTTGAAGGCTACCTCGGCGAGGTGGCGGTCGATCCCTCCGTTTACTCGCCTGCCGAAGTGCGCGCACAGGTCACCCAGATCGTTTCGGACGGGCTCTTCGCCGATGCCGCCTTCGGTGCGGTGCAGAACATCTTGCGCGCCAATCTCTACCACGTGGATTTCGCCATCCGCCAAGCCGTCTCCAGCGTGCTCAACCAGGTCAACGACGCCATCGCCGAAGCGGTCGGTGAGGTCGTCGATCTCGACGGCCTTCTCAACGACCTGACCGGCTTCGGGAACTACACCCAGGCGGCCACCTTCAAAGGTGAGGCCGTCATCCGGGGCGATGACCTGACCCACCTCAACGTCTGCGCCCACACCGTCATCAACGTCGAGCCGGTGCCCATCGCGCTCGACCCGTGTTTCACCTACCGGCAGCTCCAGTCGGACGGGAGCACCGGCTGTGGCGGGGGGACGCCCGCCGTGACCAACGAGATCACCATGGCTGTCACCGCCTCGCCCGCCCGCATGCCCGGAGGCGAGGTCAGCGTCAACCTCACCACGAAGTTCTCCTTCAACGAGCAGGTGGAGCCGCTCGGGTTCATGGGTAGCCTCGAGGTCATCCAGGAAGGCCTGTCCATGCAGCCTGTCCGCTTCGACCGGCTCACCGCCGTCGTCAGCATCGGCAGCACCAGCGGCGCCGTCAACGACCTCGAGTTTTACATCGCCGCCGACGGCATCGCGACCATCAACGCGACGCCCGGTCCGATCACCCTGCCCTATACCAATTACAAGCTGGACGGCGGCATCGCTTTCGGGCGCTTTTGCACGCTGGATCCCATCGAGACGTGGGCGCCGCCTCTCCCGTTCGCCCCCCCGTTTTTCGGGGCGGTCGCCTCGGTGAACGGGAAGTTTCCGGTCTACGATTTCGGCTGCGCCCTGCGCGTGAAAGCCGAGGCGGGCATCTTCGGCTTTGGCCTCGTCAAGCTGGAGGACCCGGCGGGAGCGGACTACCCGAACCTCGCGGTGCAACTCGGCGCCGGCATTTCCGGCGGCGTCAGCGGCGATTTCCTCTGCCTTGCCTCCGCTTCCGGATCCATCGAGCTGGTCGGGTCGGCCAGCCCCGAACTCGTCACCATGGACGGCACGATCGCCGCCGAGTTCAAGGTCGGGCCGTGCCCGTTCTGCATCCACTACAGCCCCGACTTCCACATCCATTTCGACTCCGCCAACGGCTTCGACGTCGACCTTTGATCACCATGAAATCGCTTGTCATCCCCATCCTCGCCACGGCGTTTACCTTCGCCCACGCCGAGCCCAAAATCGCCACCGTCGCCCAGGTCGGCAACCCCGACGGCACCGGCGGACACTACGTGTTCCTCATGCTCCAGTTCCTCGACGGCGCGGTGCCCGCGGCGAGCTACTCGGTGCACCAGAAGTCGGGGGGCGCCGGCTCGGCCGCACCGTATTCACAGGTCGCCGTGCTCGCGCCCACCACCAACGTGCTGGCGATCGCCTCGCTGCTGGACCGCGCCGATGCCGCCGGGTTCGACAACGCCGCCCTGGCCGCGGCACTCGATGACATCCTGCCGGTCGTCGCCGCCGACCCACTGCCGGCCAAGCTCGCCGCCTTTTTTACCGCCACGCTGCCGGGCGGCTACGATGAGGTGCAGAAGCAGGCGATCGCCCGGCTGCACCCGCAGGTGCTGACCGCGCTCGGCCAGGCCGCCATCGTGCGGGCTCCGGCCGGGCAATCGACCTTCGAGATCCGCAGTGGCGGCACCGTGGTCGGGCGATCCACCGTCGGCGGCAGCCCCGCCATCCTGCCCGCGCCGCGGGGGTTAAGCGAGCGGGTGGAGACCACCGCCCGCGGGGATCTCCGCGCCTTGCTCCGCTGGTGTTTTCCCGAGGATCTCCGCCGCCGCGCCCTCCACTGGAGCGGGTTCAAACTCTACCGCGTCGGCCACGCCGGCTGGCAGGCCGCGTTCGGCGGGGTAGACCCGCCCGCCAACATCTCGCGCGCCCTCCTGCTCACCGCGATCGACCAGGGGCTCGCCCTGCAAGTCAATGCCCTGCCCGTCGCCCCCGGCGTCGAGCTGCCCTGCCCACCGCAGCCCAACTCCGACGTCTACTACGTCGCCGACGACCGCGACAGCGTGGCCGAGGGCAATGCTTTCGAGGGCGCGCCTCCCTTCGAAGACGGGTTCCGCTGCACTTATTACGTGGCGGCGTGCGACCACTTCGGCCGTATCGGCCAACCCAGTCCGGGGCTCGACGTCACCATCTGCGACCGGCTCCCACCCGTGGCGCCGAAGGATCTTCGTGCCGATCACGAGCGCGATGCGGGAACCGATTTCTTCGCGCTCAGCTGGGATCGCGACCCGGTCGATGAGGTGCGCCGCTACCGCGTTTACAGCTTTCCGACCCACGACGGTCTCTACACCGAGCGGAACCTTCCGAGCTGGCCGAACTCGCCCAACCTCGTCGCCGTCGTGGACAACGCTCCCGGACCCCAGCGGATCCGCTACCTCGATCCGGCGGGCGGTGCCGATGGGATCACCCGCTGGTACTACGTCGTGCCCGAGGATGACACGGCGTGCAAGAACGGGGATATCGGCAATCTCGGGGGTGCCGCCGGGCCGGTGCCCATCGCGCCCTACGACCTCGACGGGCCGCCGCCGCCGACGGGCCGCGTGCGAGGACAGTGCTGCAACCTGTTCGTCGAGCAGAGCGAAAGCGGCGGGGCGGGCGGGATCTACACCGCCACGAGGAACAGCGACCGCATCACCTGGGTCGAGTTCCGCGACGGGGCGAGCGAGACATTCTTCGGCCACTATGAGTTTGGCGCTACCGACACCGTGGCTATCACCGCCGATCTCGCATCGCTGGCGCCGGACATTTCCAGCATCCTCCCGCAGGCCCGGTTCGGAACGAACGTCGGTGTCGTCTCCGATTGGATGGGCAATTTTTTGTCCAGCGTCACGGCACCGCTTAACTTCACCTGGGACGGCGAGTGGGATTGCCAGATCCGCGGCCTTCCGTGCCCGGGCGGCGGGATCATCGACGTCGTCGATCCGGAGACCGGGGATCTTGTGCCGCCCTGTTTCGATCTCGAGGCCGGCTCCGGCGGCGAGCAGTACGCGCTTTACCGGCGTGTCGGCGCGGGCGGAAACCTGGTGATGCTCGTGCGCGGGCGGTTCGACGGGGCGAACTCGGTCGAGGTCTGCGATCCGGCGCCCGTCGCCCTACCTGGCAAGGTTTGGTACTCGTTTCAGGTTTTCGATGGCAATGGCAACCCCAGCGCGGTCGTCCCCCTCGGCTGCTTCGAGATGACCGGCACTGAAGGGCTGCCCAAACCGCGCATCACCAACTTCGACCCGCTCGATTTCTTCCTCCCGACGGGGCCGACCGCCGACGTTGTGCTGAATTGGTTTTGCCCGCTGCCGGGTGTCGAGCGCTTCGAGATCGAGGTGACCGCCGACGGCGAGGCGCCCCTCAGCGTTCTCACCAACCGCCTGGCCAACGGGTTCGGCAATGGCACCACCGCTTTCGCCCACGGGCTCGTCCTCAAGCGCGGCCTCCCCGCCGTCGCCCGCGTCCGGGCGCTTGCGGGTTCGCTCGCGGGAGACTGGAGCGATCCCGAAGACATCGCCTGGCTCTACGATCCGCCCGTCCCGCCCGTCGGCCCCTGCCCGATCCCGTGGCCGGCCCTCGATCCCGCGCCCCTCGTCATCCCCCCGCGGGAGATTAACGCCGAGTTCGTCGAGCGCGAGGAGATCGTCAATTTCGAGCCCTCCCACACCGAGGAAATGTGGATCGACGTGGGCATCTTTCCGGATGATGCGCAGATCTTTTTTGCCAGTACCGAGCCGCCGCAGATCTCGGGGATCGACGGGCTCGAGGACGTGCTCCGGCTGCCGCTTCCCTTCACGGTCTACCTCTATCAAACCGCCGCCGAGAGCCGCGGAACCATGTTGCAGGTCAGCCATTACGTCGATGAGATCCTGACGGACCCGGAGGACGGGAGCCCCTTCGATCTCGTCGATCCCGCCTTCGGCATCAAGCGGCTCGGCACCAGCAACCGTGGTTCCTACCACCTCTGGTTCCGCGTGCGTCAGCCGCTCATCGATGGCCGCACCTACCGCTGCGCCCTCGTTTTCCACGGCGCCGACCGCGAGCCCATCCAAACCCTCCGCACCGAGGAGATCACCGCGTCCCCAATCCCATGAAAGCCGTTCTTGCCATCCTGCTAGTCCCTACAATCCTCTCCGCCGCTCCCCTCTTGGGAGACTTCGACGGCGACGGCCGCCAAGACGTCGTGCTGACTACTGACGGAGCCGACCAGATCCTTGTCGGCCACAATGCCGCCGCCAACGACCCCGAGTGGCGCTACGTCTCCGTGCGGCGGTTCTCCACTTTTGATCCCGCGTTCCTCCGCGCCGATGACCTCGATTCGGACGGCCGCACGGACCTCTATGTCGCGGGGTTCGGCGCCAACCAGGTCCTTGTCCTCTGGGGCGTGGCCAACCGCCAGATCGCGTTCGATTCGCAAGAGTTCGTCGTCGGGCCCGGACCTGCCGTTGCCGATTCGGTCGAGCGCCGGGCTCCGGGTGGCACCGGGAAGACGTTGGCGGCCGTGCTGCTCGGCCAAGAGGATCCGGGCGCGGTCACCTTTGTCCCCGGCGGTGCCGTGGTCAGCTCGGCCATCTCCGGATTGGCGCCGGAGCCATCGCTGGACTTCCGGGCGTCGGATTCCCCCGGCGCTGCGGGATCGCCGATCATGTTTCAAAACCTGTCCCAGGGCGAGGATGCCACCGTTTGGCAGCTGGTGCGTAGCCATGGCTCCATCGCCACCGGTGCCGAGCTAGAGATTCCTTCCGGCTACCATGCAGTTACGGACTGGGCATTCCTTCGGGCACGGGCGGGGGATCCCGTGGCGGTCGCCTGGGGAGCCGGGCTCGACACCGTCGCCGTGCTGCCGGTCCCGGAGACCGGCGGACTGGGTACCGACGTTGCCATCGAAGAGCTCGTCATCTCCTACGAGAAGATCGAGCTGATGATCGACAACAATCTCGGCGACCGGCTGCTCGTCCTGGCCGCCGATGGTACCGAAGCCCGGATCCTCGACGGTCAGTTCCAGCAGCTCGACCGCCTTTCGCCACCCCGTGGGGAAAGCTTCACCAACATCGCCGTCGCGATGGATGGCACGGTTTTCACCACCTTCGCCAGAGGTGGCTACGGGATCTTCACCGACGCGGGTAGCGGCTACCGGCTGGCGCAGACCGGGGTTCCGCCGGCTCCGCCGGTGCCGATACCGTTTCCCACCATCGCCCTCTTCCCGAGCAACCCCTTCGCCTTCCCCGCGCCGCTCGAGTCGGAGACCTTCGCAGTGGCCGATTGGACGACGGCGGCCAGCTTCGCCGGTGGCATCGTTTCCTATTCCGGCGAAACATTCGGAGGCTCCGCTGCCGGGCTGGGATCTCCCATCGCGGGAACCGTCGTTCCCACGACCGTGCCGGCCGCCGGGGTTGCCCTCGGCAACCAGTACGAAGCGGACTCCAGCATGGCCTACGGTATCGGGGTGGTCGCCTCCGCCGACGGGGACGCCGCCGTGGCCATCGATCCGCCGGGAGGGAGCTACGCCCACTCGGTCGCCGCCACCTTCCAATCGGGGCCCGGGGTCACCGTGAGCTACCGGAAAAACGGCGGCGCGTGGCAGCAGGGGAGCGGCCCGGTCGCCTTCGCCACCACCGGGAGTATCGAGTATTTTGGCACGCATGTTAGTGGGGCGCTCTCCGCGATCCGCACCGCCACCTACACCATCGACCAGCCCGCCGAGACCGACGGGGATGGCGACGGCATCCCCGACAGCATCGAGGAACTCGCCGGCACCGACCCGTTCGATCCCGAACCGGTCCCCGGCGACCTGGCCAGCGATACCGTGACCGGTAGCCAGACGCGCGTGCTCCGCCTCACCCCCGAGCCTGCCACCGCTACCGGAGCCATCGCCACGGGCGCCGACATTTTCAACCGCGTCATCGCGGACGAGGCGTTCGCCGGCACCATCGATCTTCCGATCCCCAGCGATATCGACCAGGAGATTGTCAAGGTTGTCCTCCCGGCCGGGCACCCGGTCACCAACCCGGAGTCCGGCGAGGTCGTCCCGATGGGGCTCCACACCGTCGGGCTCTACGTGCTCCCCGAGCTCGATGACGAGGTGCTGGTGAACTTCGAATCCGACGACCCCGTCGCCGCGTGGGCCGCCGACTACCTCGCCGCCCAGATGCCCGAGCTCGACGACGCGATCGGCTCCGTGACGACCATCGCCGCCTTGCTCGCCGAGTACTGGATCGGGACGCGGCTCGATGCGCTGGGTGACCCGGACCGGCCCATCATCACCGGGCAGGTGCCCAATCCGGCTGGCGAGCCTGTGCCAACACCAGAACAGATGCTAGCCGTCGAATCGCCATCGGGCCCCGAGCTGATGGCGCACGAACTGGCCCACGTCGTCCAAGAGTCGCGCGCCGGCGTCCCGGTGGAGCTGGCCGACTTCGCCGCGGAGGTCTACGCCGAAGCGCTGGCCGCCAACCTGGCCGGCCAGCCGCTGGCACCTCCGGTGCGCGCCCTCCGCGCGGCCCTGCAGGGCGAGCCGCTCCCGGACGGCTACACGCAGTCCGTGGCACCCGCCGCCGTGGTGGCGCTGCGCGACCAGGCGCTGGCCGGGGTCATCCCCCGGCCGATCATCCAAGCGTCCGGCATGCTCGCCTTCGCGGAGGACGGCGGCGTGACCTTGAGCGAATCCATCGGCGTCACCTACACCCTCTTCCGCCCCAACGGCACCCCGGTGCGCTTCGACGGCTTCGGCCTCCTCGTCGAGGGGACGCCGGCCGCACTCACCGGCTTCGACCTCGGCGGCGGTGCTGTCGAGGTGATCAGCTTGGCGCTGGTCGGGCTCCCCCCGCTCGATGGCGGCACCGATACGGACGGCGACGGCATCGATGACGCCCTGGAGCTCGCCTTCAAAGGCACCCTCGATGGAGGGTTCTGGGACGACTTCGACGGCGACGGTTACCACGACGGCGAAGAGTTCGTCCTCGGCGGTGACCTCGGCGACGCCCTTTCCCACCCCCCCGGCGCGCCGGTCTTCCCGGCGGCCATCGTCCCGTCGATGACGGCCGACGGCCGTCTCCGGCTCGAGTGGCACGGCAACGGCGCGGCCGACTACAACGTCGTCACCGGCTCCGACCTCGCCGGCTTCGCCCCCGCCGCCAACCCGCCGGTCGAAGGTCCCGCCGGGCACTTCGTCTGGGAGGCACCGGTGGCGCTCGGCGACGGCAGCACGTTCGCCAAGGTGACCGTCACGGTGGCGCCGTGACGGGGATCGTCCGGAAGGTTCCCGAACCCGAATCCTTGTTCGGTAACCGCTCGAAATTGCGCTACTGTCGCACGATGAACCGGAGACAATTGATCATCGGGACGGCCGCGGCCGCAGCCACGACTTTGGCCGCCAGCACGCGGGCGAGCGCCGAGCCGTCAGCCCCCGTCGAACTCGAGCCCCGCGGGGACAAACCCGCCCGTCCGAACCGCATCGGGGTTTCCACCTATTCGTTCTGGCGCTACCGCCCGGACTCGAAGATCTCCATCGAGCGCTGCATCGACCTGGCGGCCGACATGGGATTCGACGGCGTCGAGCTGCTGCAGAAACAAATGCCGCGCCACGACAACGCCTACCTACAAGCCGTCAAGCGCCGCGCCTTCGTCCAGGGGCTCGACCTCATGGGCTACTCGACCCACCAGGGTTTTGTCTCTCCGGACAAGGAATCCCGCCAGCACAACATCGACCACACCATCGACTGCATCGAGCAAGCCTACGCGCTCGGTATCCCGACCATGCGGGTCAACACCGGCACCTGGGGCACGAGCAAAGACTTCGACGAACTGATGGCCAACAAGGGCATCGAGAAACGCCTCGAAGGCTACAGCGATGACGATGGCTTCAAGTGGGTCATCGACAGCCTCGCCGAGTGCGTCCCCGCGGCCGAGAAGTGTGGGGTCATCCTCGGCTTGGAGAACCACTGGGGTCTCGGTCGCACCGCCGCCGGGGTCATGCGGGTGGTGGAAGCCATCGATTCCCCCTGGCTACGCTGCACCCTCGACACCGGGAACTTCCTCGAAGACAACGTCGCGCAATACAAGGTGATGGCGCCCCACGCCGTCCTCGTGCAGGCCAAGACCTACTTTGGGGGGGGCACCTGGTACACGCTCGACCTCGACTACGCGGAGATCGCGGGCATTCTCAAAGCGGCGAACTACACCGGCTACATCTCGCTCGAGTACGAGGGCAAGGATCCGGCCGAGTCGGCCATCCCGGCCAGCCTGGAGCGGTTGCGGGCCGCCTTCGCGTGATTCGAACGGGGGTGCTTTTTCCTCGTCATCGCGGCCGGAACGGCTAGGCTGGGCGGTGATGCGTCCCCAATCGCTCCGCCTTGCTTGTCTTGCTGCCCTGGTCGTCACGGCACCGGCCGGTGCCCAGGTCTTCACCGGGACGCTCAGCCCCGGGTCCGAACCGGTTGCCTTCGCCACGTTCGGAGATTGCGGAGACCGGAACTCCATCCTGCCGCCCGCGCGGGTCGCATCGATGGTCAAGGGATGGGACATCGATTTCATCCTCGCTTCCGGCGACCTCAACTACGGGCTCACCGCCGTCGGCCACCCGGATTGGGACGCGCGCATCGGAGTGCGTTACGGCGATCTCATCCCCGGTCGCGCCGACGGGCGCTACCCTCTACAGACGGCATCCGAAGCCCGGTTTTTCCCCGTGGTCGGTAACCATGACACCAGCGTCGGCGGCCTTGGTGGTGGTGATGTTCGGGGGTACGTGGACTACTTCGTGCGGAACGCGCCCGGCCATCCCGAACGGCTGCCGACCGGGTCCGGCGTCCACGACGACGAGGTGACCTACTACGATTTCACGCGCGGCAATGTCCACTTCATCATGGCGGACAGCGACCGGGGGAGGGTGGATCTCGCCTTCGCGGCGGCGCAGAACGCGTGGATTGCCAACACGCTGAGCACCTCGACGGCCCGCTGGAAATTCGTCGTCATGCACCACCCGGCCTACTCGTCGGACGGGATCCACGGCAGCCAGGGGTGGATGCGGGGCGAGCATCTGGCCATGGCCGATGCCGTCTTCGCCGGCCACGCCCACGTCTACGAGCGGATCGAGACCGCCGGAACGATGTTCTTCACCTGCGGCCTGGGCGGGCGGACGTTTTACCCGTTCCGCTCCGTCGTCCATCCGGACAGCCGTTTCCGGTTCAATACTGCCCACGGGGCGCTCCGGGTTACCTGCACGGAGAGCGGGGCGCTTTTCGAGTTCCTGAGCACGGATGACGGTGCCGGGGGCGCCAATGGCGGGAAGATCGAGGATTCGGTGACACTCGGGGACTACACGCCGATCAACAATGTTGGCGCCCACGAGATCGAGCTGATCGCCGGGCAGCAGGTCACCGTCGTGACGGGTGTCGTTCCCAACGGCGGAGGATTCGGATTCGTGACCGCGACCGAGGTGCGCGACCCCGGTGGGCAAGTCGTCGCGGCGGGCAGCGCCATCAAGTTCACCGCCGCCGTTTCGGGGCGCCACGTGGTCGAGGTTCGCTCGACGACCCACCTCGGGGGCGCCTACGAAGTCAGCGTGACCACCGATCCCGGGAGCCCGCCGGCCGGGATCGAGCTCTGGCGCGCCCAGCACTTCGGGTTTGCTTCGGTGCCCGAAGACTCCGGCGACTTCGCCGACCCGGATGGCGACGGGTGTCCGAATGTCGGCGAATACGGGCTCGGGACAGACCCGACGGCCTACGATGCGCACCCGGGTGGGCCGGTCTCGCCACGGTTTCTCAACGACACGACCTTTTTCGTGCTTCCCCTCCGCGAGGGGATACGGGATGATCTCGACTACACCATCGAGGCGGCGGCGACGTTGCCCGGAGGCTGGTCGCCGGTCTCGGTGCGGCTGGCCGCCGACCGGACGTGGACGGGGACGGCGCCGGTGGTCGTCAGCCCGGGGAACGGGCGCGTGGTCGCACTGCGGGTCGCCGAGGTCAATTCCCCCAGCACGAGGCCGGCGCGGTTCTACCGGCTGCGCGTGACCCGGCCGATCCCGTGACCGGATCCCGCGGAAGGGCGGGGAGCAAGGCGGGACGGTGCCACCGAGAGTCCCGCCGCCGGCACCAAAGGCGACGGGCGTCGTCAGCGGGACGGTGAAGTCGTTGGAGCCGCGGGGTTCCACCCGGACCATCGCGTCTAGTACGGAGGTTCGCCTAGGCGGATCCAATGGGGTCGGGAGTTCGTTTCCCTACCATGATCCACGCATCTCCTAGCCGGCGCGCAGCCACTTTGATCGCCGTCGCCACCGTCCTTTCCCTCGCCGGTGCCGTCGCCGAAGACATGGTGA